>NZ_JBMDWU010000573.1:0-4657 GCF_048594385.1 Micromonospora sp.
CACCGCCCAGGCCCAGGTCACCACCGCCACCCAGACCGAGGTCACCGCCGCCCCCGTCCAGGCCCAGATCACCACCGCCGCCCAGGCCGAGGTCCCCACCACCGCCCAGGCCCAGGTCACCACCGCCACCCAGACCGGGGCCACCGCCGCCGTTGAGGTCCGGCCCGTTGAGGTCGGGGGTGCCGCCCGGCGGCGGGGTGGCGCCGGTGGTGGTCGGTGGGGGCGAGATGACGCTCACCAGGTGGGTGACGGAGCGCAACCGGGTGGTCAGCAGTGCCAGCTCGGTACGCATCGTGGCGTCCAGCTCATGCAACTGGCCGAGCCAGGCGCCCTTGATCATGTTGTCGACGCTCTGCCAGCCCGCCTCGGTCATCAGGTTGAACGTGCCGCTGTTCACCGAGCCGTTGCCGTACGCGTCCGGCAGGGTGATCGTGACCTGGCTGAAGTTGCCCGTCCTGACCTCGGTGACGATCTTCTTCAACGAGTCGATCAACGTGGTCGGGTTGTAGCCGTTGAACCACTGGAAGGTGTGGTCGCTGAACTCCCGGAACGAGCTGGCGATCTTGTTGCGGAAGGTCGTCATGTCGTCGACCACGTCGTCGACCTGGTCGGACCAGGCCCGGTCGGTGCTGTTGGCGTTCATGTCGACGGCGAGCCGGTGGACGTCGCGCCGCATGTTCGCCACCGCACCGATGAACACCCCGGAGGCGTTGCCCTGGAACCCGGAGGCGTCGTCGCCGACCCGGTCCAGGATGGTCTTCAGCTCCCGTTCGGTGCTGACCAGACTGGTCTCCACGTCGTGCAGCATCTTGGCGGCGTCGGTGAAGCTCTTCCAGCTGAACACCGGGTTGGTGCCGCTGGTCAGCCGTTGCAACGCGCCCTCGCTGGACTTGTAGAAGGTCTCGAAGGCGCCGCGCGGGGAGGGCGCCCCCTCGGTCTGCGAGTCACTGAAGACGATCTTCACCTGGATGAACTGGGTACGGGTGGTGTAGTGGGGTTTCCCGTCGCGCACCGAGCCGACCGTGCTGATCCGGTAGAGGAAGAACTCGTTGCCGTCGAGCGAGTCGATCCGGTTGGTCACGTCGCCGTCGCTGGGCGGCTGCGAGGACTCGGTCACGTCGTCCAGGTGGTCGACGAGACGCAGCCACCGCACGTCCGGGCCGGCCACCAACCGACGGTCCAGCATGGTGCCGCTGGTGCCGTCGGGGCCGTCCCGGCCCTCCCCCAGCACGTTCTGGAGCATCGATTCCCAGGTCCACTGGGACATGTCCTGGTACGGCGCGGTCACCGGATCACGCCGTCGGGTTCGGGGTGGGGTTGGGCGGGGTGCCGGTGTTCGGCGGGGTGCCGGTGCCGGGCAGGAACTCCAGGAACCGCTCGGCGGTGACCGAGTTGAGCGACTCGATGTAGTCCGAGTTCGCCAGCAGTTCGGTCAACCCCACGGCGAGGCTGTTCATCGTGGTCCGGTGCGTGGTCATCCGGGCCAGCAGCGTGTCACCGGTCTTGTTGAGCTGGTCACGGATGGTCTTGCCCGGCTCGAAGTTGTTCGTGCCGGCCGAGACGACCAGGTCACGCAGCGTCTGCGAGACGTACTGGCCGTGCCCGGAGGTGGCGGTGTCGACCGCGTCCCGCAGGCTGTTCAGCTTCGCGACGAGCTGGTTGATGTACGGCTCGTCGATGACGATCGGCATCTGGTGCTCCGTTCCGTGAGGTGGGAGGCGGGCGGCCCGGTACCGCCCGCCGCACCGAAGGTCAGACGTTGCCCTGGAACAGCGCGGCACCCCGCGCGTCACCCAGCCGGTAGTTGTCGTGGATCTGGTCCAGCCGGGACGAGGCGTCGGCGAGCGCCCGGCGCATCTCGTCGATCCCGGTGTTCCACTTCGCCTGCGCCGCGGTGAACGCCTCCCGGGTGTCACCGGAGTTGGCGCTCACGTACGTCTGGACGACGGTGTTGAGTTCGTCGATCGCGTTCTGGATGCTGTTGGTCACGCCCTGCAACTCGGCCGAGCTGTCCAGCAGACCGTTGGGGTTGAGTCCGTACGACGGCATGGGTCGTCCTTCGTGAGGGGTCGGTCGGTGGTCAGGTCCAGCTCGCGGAGAGAGCGTTGTCCTGCTCCACCTGCGCGCTGGTCTGGTAGTGCGAGGTCATCGCGGTGTTCAGGTCGAGCAGCCCCTGCTTGACCTTGCTCAGCCCTTCCAGCCACTGCTGGATGGAGGTGGTGAAGGCGGTCTTGGCCTCCCCACGCCACTGGGTGTCCAGGAAGCTGGACGTGTTGTCGACGGCACGCTGCGCCGCGTCGCACTGGGCGTCGGTCTGGTTCATCGCCGAGATGGTGCTGCGGATGGTCTGCTCGTCTACCTCATTGCCGAGTGGCATCGGCGCTCCTTCCGGTTGGGGCGGCCGCGGCGGTTCCGCGTCGCCGGTTCCGCTGGTCGGCCGGTCTCATCCGACGACCCGGGCGGGGTCGAGGGCGGGACCGGTCGGCAGCAGATCGATCAGGTCCGGTGACACCACGGTCGCGGTCGCGGGGGCGTAACCCAGCCGTTCCGCCACCGCCGCACCGGCGAGGGGGTACTTCACCCCGGCGTCGGTCACCAGGTGGTAGCCGGTGCCGGGCTGTCCGGCGCGACCGGTGACCACCAGCCCGCCGCGTCCCGGGGTGACCGCCACCGCGTCGGCGGTGTGCGCCGTCCGGGTCACCCCGACGCCACCCCGGACGATGCCGGTCGCCGGTACCGGTCGGGCCGCCACGACCCGGGGGCGGCCGTCGGCACCGAACCGCAGGCACCAGGCCAGCCCGGCGGCGCGGGAGGCCGCCGCCGGCGCCACCGCCGGCAGTTCCTCGGCCACGGGTGGTCGGGCCACGAGGGGCAGCCGGGCCAGCGCCGCCGGGCTCAGCACGGTCGGGACCACCACCCGGCCGCCGTAGCCGGCGACGGTCGCCGGGTCGGCGGCCAGCAGCGCGTACGCCAACGGGGTCAGCCGGGCCAGCCCGTCGCGGCGCAGCAGGTAGTGCCGTTCCGCCCCGTCGGCCGGTCGGGCGGTGAACAGCTGACCGATCCGGGTCGGTTGCCCGTCTACCTCTGGCCCGGCCTCGCCGCGCCCCGGCACCGCCACCGGCCCCAGGTCAACCCCGGCGGGGACCAGGTCCAACCAGGCCGCCGGTACGGTGACCGGTGGCCCGTCGTGTCCCAGCACCGCCGGCAGCCACGGCGCGGTGAGCCGGAACCGGTGACCGTTCCAGATCAGATAGCCGGCGGTCGGGTCGCCGGTGGGCCGGACCAGCACCGCCCGGTCGGCGGCCAACGGAGTCCCGTCGGCCGCCGGGGCGACGGACAGGGTCAACGCCGTCGTCTCGGTGCCGGCCAGATCCGTGGCGCTGGGCGCGCACGCGGTCCACCCGACCCCGGCCAGGCCACCGGCCGGCAGCACGTCGGGAGCGCCGACGATGCCCAGCGGCTGACCGTGCGCCACCCCGCGCAGCGACTTCGCCGACACGGTGACCACGGCCAGTTCCTCGCCGAGCAGCAGCCGGGCCGAGGCGTAGTTGAGCACCGGGCGCAGCCGCCCGTCCAGGTAGAGGTAGCGCGAGCCGGTCTCCTTCTCCACCACCAGCGACCCGGCCTTGCGCCAGGCGGTGGCCCCGCCGGGGGCGAAGAAGCCGTACAGGGTGAAGCCGCCGACCACCAACGCGGCGACCAGGACCCCGGCGAGCAACCCCACGGTGGTCCGCCGGTGCGGCGTCTCCAGGCCGTCCGGCTCGCCGGCCACCAGCGCGGCGGTCAACCGGCCCAGCAGGTGCGACTGCGCCTGCACCTGGTCACGTCGGGACTGCACGGCCTCAGCCCCCGATCGCCCGGAAGTAGTCGTACACGTGCAGGACGGCGAGCCCGATCGGCAGCAGCGCCACCGCCGCCGCGGTCAGGGTCAGGTCACCGACCCGCCCCCAGTACGGCGTCACCCGCCGCCCGGTGAGGCTGCGCCCGGCCAGCAGCAACGCCGGTACGGCGACCGGCAGCAACACCAACGCCAGCACCCGCGCCAGCGGTCCCGCACCGGCCAGGGCGTCCACGGCGACGGCGACGAGCCCGACCAACGCCGGTACCGCCTGGGTCAGCCGGTGCCAGGCGCTGGTCATCGGCCGGGCGTTGAGCGACCAGACCAGCGCGACCAGCAGCACCAGGGTCACCTCCGCCCACCCCGCCCGGTGGGCCACCGGCAGCAGCGCCACGGCGGTGGCCGCCGCCAGGCCGGCGTACAGGGCGGTCATCAGCCGGTCGACGGCCCGCGCCCGGTCCATCAGCGGGCCGGCCGGTTCCGGGTCGATGTCCTCCTGGAGGTGTTCGGGTCGGGTCGGCAGCGGGGCGAGGCGCATCCCGGCCAGCCGGAACGCGAACAGGGGCACCGTCAGCACCAGGGCGGTCGCGGCCAGCGCCACCACCGCCCCGGCCTGCGGCCCGGTCAGCCCACCGGCCGTGGCGGCGGCCCCGCCGAGCACCCCCCGCAGCAGCGCGCCGGAGCCGGCGACGAACAGCGGGGTGGCCGCGCCGAGCAGACCGGCGGCGAGCACCGCCACCGCCGCCCCGGTGGCGGTCCCGCCGAGCACCTGCGGCCCGGTCGTCCCCGCGCCGACCGCCCCGCCGTCGCCGGGCAGCA
>NZ_JBMDWU010000574.1:0-6262 GCF_048594385.1 Micromonospora sp.
GGCTGCACGGTCCAGATGCGTGTCACCTGGAACTGGCAGGCGGCCGAGCTCGTGGCACCGTTCGGGTTGAGACCGGCCACCCAGATGGTGTTCCAGGGGACGTTCCACAGGTACGTCTGGGTGCCACCCGGGTTGACGCCGCCGGTCGAGACCAGGGACGTGCTGGTCACCGCCGCCAGTTGTACCGTCGCACCACAGGCGATCGAACCGACGTTCTTGAGGGTGAACTGGTACTGCCGCTCCCCACTGGGCAGTTGTACGTACCGGCTGTTGATCGTCTCGAACTGGCAGGTGGCCGAGGTGGTGGCGCCGGCCGGGTTGTAGCCGACCACGTAGGCGGCGTCGGCGGGAGCGTTGGTCCAGGTCCAGCCCTGGGTGCCGCCGGCCGAGACGGTGCCGGTGAACCACGCCGCGGCGGTGCCGATCCCGCCCTTCGCGGCCGGGCCCAGTCCGTTCGACGCCGCCGCGGCGGCCCGCGCGTCGCGCAGTGACGACTGCGACGGCTGCGCCGGCTGCGGAGACGCGCCGGCCTGCGCGACCCCGGACGATGCGACGACCATGCTGAGCGCCGTCACCGCGAGGAGAACCGCGCGGATTCTTCGTCCCATTGAAGCTCCTTTATCTCGGAATCCGGGCCGTCCGCCCGGCTCCATCAGGCTGCGCGGCCCCGCTTGCCATCGGCTAGCCATCCGATAGCCGCCCTGGCAGCTACGCATAGAATCGTCATCGATACATCGATGTGGGGGCTGGATGACATGGCGCTTGCTCGGCCCGGTTGAGGCCGTGGTGCGGGGCGAGCGAGTGCCGCTGGGGCGACCCCAACAACGCGCTGTGCTGGCGTATCTGTTGCTCAATCCCAACGTGGTGGTGTCGGCGGAACAGTTGGCCGAGGCGCTGTGGGGCGGAGCTCTCCCCACCCGCGCACGGGCGCAGGTCCAGGTCTGCGTCTCCCGCTTGCGACAACTGACCCGTGCGGCCGGTCTACCCGAGACGATCCATTCGGATTCCGGCGGATACCGCCTTGAGTTGGCCGGCGACGACCTGGATGTGGTGGTCTTCTCCGGGCTGACGGAAACCGCACGCCGGTACGCCGACTCCGGCCGGCACGAGCGGGCCGCGACCCTGTTGCGACAGGCGTTGGCGTTGTGGCGGGGGCCGGCCCTCGCGGGCGCGTCCGCCGCGTTCGTGGCGGCGGCCGCCGCCGGCCTGCACGACAAGCGGCTCGCCGCGTCCGAGGACCTGTCCGACGCCGAGTTCGCGCTCGGCCGGCACGCCGCCGCGGTGGCGCCGTTACGCGAGCTGGTCACCGCGAACCCGTGGCACGAGGGACTCGCCGCGCGGCTGATGACGGCGCTGGCCGCTTCGGGTCACCAGGCCGAGGCGCTGCGGGTGTTCGAGCGGGTCCGTCGCCTCCTCGCCGACGAGCTTGGCATCGAGCCGGGCCCGCGGCTCGCGGAGGCCCACGTGCGGGTGCTGCGGCAACAGTTTCCACCGGACAGGCCCGCACCGCCGGTCGCGCAGACCGGATCCGGTCCGCGTCCCGCACAGCTGCCCCCCGGGCTGACCACCTTCACCGGGCGTGGAAACGCACTCACCGCGATGGACACGATGCTGAGCCGGGCGCGGGAGAACGGCGCCCTGGCGGTCGTCGCGATCGTCGGGACGGCAGGGGTGGGCAAGACGGCGCTGGCGATCCGCTGGGCCCACCGGGTACGGCCACTCTTCGACGACGGGCAGCTGTTCCTGGACCTGCGCGGTTACTCCCCCGGAACGGCGACAGCGCCACTGGACGCGTTGTCGCGCTGCCTTCGCGCGCTCGGTGTGCCGCCCACCCGGGTGCCGGACGACGTCGACGAGGCGACGGATCTCTACCGCAGCGTGCTCGCCGACCGGCGGGTGCTGATCCTGCTCGACAACGCCCGCGACACCGCGCACGTACGGCCCCTGTTGCCCGGCGGGGCCGGCTGCCTGGTGATCGTGACCAGCCGGGACGGCCTCGGTGGGCTGGCCGCCCGACACGACGCGCAGCGGTTGTCGTTGGACGTGCTCGCGTCGCAGGAGGCCACCGAGCTGTTGACCCGCGTCATCGGCGCGGAACGGGTCGCCGGGCAGCGGAAGGTTCTCGCGGAACTGGCCCGTGACTGCGCGCACCTGCCGCTGGCCCTGCGGATCGCCGCGGCAGACCTGCACGGCCGGCCACGCGAGACGATCAGCGGGTATCTGGCGCGACTTCGGGCGGGCGATCCGCTGACCATGCTGACCGTCCGTGACGACGAACAGGTAGCGGTGCGTTCGGCGTTCGCCGCTTCGTACCAGACTCTGCCACCGCGACTCCAGCGGCTCTTCCGGCTGTTCGGCCTGGTGACCGGCTGCGACATGACGGCGGAGTCGGCCGCCGCGATGCTCCGCTGCGACGCCGGCGAGGCGGCGGACATGCTCTCCCGGATCGCCGACGCGCACCTGGCACAGGAGCGGACCCCTGGCCACTTCGGCACCCACGACCTGCTCGGCCGGTACGTCACCGAACTGGCGGCTGTGGAGGACAACCGGGAGACACTCGTCGACCTGCTGTCGTGGTACCTGTTCAGCGTGTACGCCGCAGCCGACCGGCTGTATCCACAGGTGCTACGCGTGCCCACGCAGCAACCCGCGCCCGCTGGGCCACCGATGCGGTTCGCCGCCCACGTCGACGCCCTCGCCTGGCTCGACGCGCACCGGCACAACCTCGTCGCCGTGACCCGCCACGCGGCACACCAGGGGCTGCACGCCTTCGCCTGGTCGCTGGCGGACGCGCTGCGCGGATACCTGTGGCTGGGAATGCACACCACGCAATGGTCCGAGGTGGCGGGGGTCGGTCTCTCCGCGGCCCGGGCCGACCGGCACGAGCAGGCCGAGGCGGCGGCCCGGCTGAGTCTCGCCGCCCTGCACTGGCGGCTGGAACGCTTCCCCGAGGCGATCGACGACTATCAGCTGGCGCTACGCTGCGCGAACCGCTCGGCATGGCACGACGGCGAGGCCGCCGCGCTGGGCAACCTGGGTCCGGTGTTCCGGATGACCGGCCAGCCGGGTGAGGCCCTGCGGGTCATGGAGCAGGCGCTGGAGTTCAACAGGCGCAACGGCCGGACCGCGGGTGTGGCCGTCAACCACAACAATCTCGGACTGGTCTGCGCCGACCTCGGACGGCTCCGTGACGCCGCGGACCATCATCACGCGGCGCTCACCCTGGCACACCAGGGCGGGGCGACCTCCAGCCGGGCGCTCATCCTGAGCAACCTGGGCGTCGTCCACCACCTTCTCGGCCGGTCCGACGATGCGCTACGGACGCTGACCGAGGCACTGGAACTCCATGAGCAGACGGGCAGCCGGGGCCGTGCCACGACCCTGTGTGCGCTGGCTCGGGTCCACTGCGACCGTGGTGACCATGAGCAGGCGGCCCGCCTCGCCCGGCAGGCGCTCGAGATGGCGCGCGCGCCGGTCGAGCCCCGGGTCGAAGCGCTCGCTCTGCACGTCATGGGCATCGTCGAGGGCAGAACCGGCACCCTGTTGGATGCCCTGCGGACCGCGCGCTCGACTGCGGACCGTTACATCGAGGCCGATGTCACCGTCAGCCTCGCCGAGATCGACGAGCCCGCGGCACCGTCCTGGTGTCATGCGGCGCTGTCCATCACCCGGCAGTGCGGCTACCTGCTGCTCGAAGGCCGGGCGCTCGCCGCCCGTGCCGCGGCCGAGTACCGCTCTGGTGACGTGGCCGCCGCCCGGCGCAGCGCGCGACTCGCGGCCCGGTCGCACGCCCTGACCGGCCACCAGCCGGGCACGGAACGCATCGAGAAGCTGCTCGCCCTCCTCGCGGCGGAGTCCTCACCGGACACCGCATACGGGCTAGGTCAGCCGTGAGACGAGTCACCAGTGCCGGGTGCCGGCAGGCCACCACCGAGCCGGGCCGGTGAAGATGGTCAACGGTTGTCGTGCGGTCCCAGCGCGCCGCGTCGCCAGGTGTACCAACCACGGCACAGTACGTAGGCGACGATGGTGGTCAACGAAACGAGTCAGTCGGCGATGAGGGTCCGGCCCGCGTTGGGCACGTCAATGACGAACGCGGCCTGAATGCTGACCGCAATCTTGTGGAAGAGCAGCAGCTCCCACATTCCGCGTTGCTGTCGCGGCGCGACCGCCAGCAGCGCCCACATGCCGGCGAAAACGATGTAGGCGAACGTCCGCCAGAACTCCATCAGGACCTGGTCGCCGGTGGCGGCGTTGATGCGCGAGATGCCGTCCACGAACGGCACAAGGGTCACCGCCGCCGTGAGAGCCATCAGGATCCGTCCCGTCCGATCCTGCCAGCGGGCGGGGGCGGTGGTCGCGTCGCGACTGGTGATGGCGGTCATGGGGATTGTCCTTTCCGGTTTTTCGGATGAGCCGTGGGAAGCATCCGACGGCTGCGTCCTTCGTCGCGTCGGCGAAACCACCTGGCCGGGCCGGCAGACGTGACCGGGCGGCCGGGTCCGGTTGCGCACCGCTGACCTGCGGCTGCGAACCACAGCTGCGCCTCGCGGCCCGCGGGTCGGCAGGGAGAACGAACGCAGGCTCCGCTATGAGCTGACCGACGCCGCGCGGTCGGGCCGGGGCGGGGCGCTGGTGCTCGGCGGTGAACCGGGCGTCGGCTCGGGCGCGCCGTTGGATCACTCCCGCGCAGCGGTGTCGGTGTCAGAGTCGCGTGACGTGCCGGGTGGTCACCGGGGAAGTTCGAAGAGTTCCAACTGGATGCCGTCCGGGTCACGCAGGTAGAGGATCTTCGTGCCGGCCAGCTCGCCGGCGTGGATTCCGTCGCCGCTCATCAGTACCACCGGATCGGCGTTGAGGTGGACACCGCGCTCCCTCAGGTGGCGTACCGCAGTGTCCATGTCGTCGACCTCGAAGCAGAGATGCATCACCCCGACGTCGCAGTTGCGGCCCTCGAACGGCTTCGGCGCAGGCCGGTCGTACTGGATCAGCTCCAGCAGGACGTTGTCTCCGGCGAGTGAGAACACCGCGCGCATCGCGGGGTTCTCCACTTCCACCACGGCGCCGAGCGCGGCGCTGTCGGCCGAGATGGTCACGCCGTTCGCGGCGATCCCGAGCACGTCCTCGTACCACCGCACCGACCGGTCGAGGTCGCTGACGGGCACACCGATGTGGTTCATTCGCGTCACTCTGAGCATCCGTCGATGCTGTGACACCGAGGCGCTTCGAGGGAGTCAGAGATCTTCCTCGTACCACCGGTACCAGGACACGGGTGGCCGGATGCGGAATCATGACGTGGATGAACCCCCTTGGTGCCGCGCTCCGGGCCTTTCGGGGCCGACTGGAGCCCACCTCGGTCGGGCTGGCCCACCACGCGCCGCGGCGGGTCACCGGCCTGCGCCGCGGTGAGCTGGCGATGCTGGCGGGCGTCTCGGCCGAGTACGTCGCGCAGCTCGAGCAGGGCCGGGCGAAGACACCGTCGGCCCAGGTATGTGCCGCGCTGGCCCGCGCGCTGCGGTTGAACGACGAGGAACAGGCCCATCTCCTGCGTCTGGCCGGGCATTCCGCCGACCCGGACCGTATCCCCCGGCGGGTGCCGATCAGTGTGCGCCGGGTCGCGGACCAGATCAGCGCCAGCCCGTTGGCCGTGTACGACGCCGCCTGGCAGCTGCTGCACTGGAACCCGTTGTTCGCGGCAACCTGGGGCGACCCGTCCCGAGGCGATGCTGAGGACCGGAACGCCATGATCACCCAGTTCGAGCGGCGGAACGCCCGAGTCCGGCAGACCGCGGCGGAACAGGCGTGGTTCGAGCAGTCCCTCGTCGCCGACCTGCGGACCACCACCGGCCGGTACCCGAACGATCCTGACGTCGCGACGTTGGTCGAACGGCTGAACCGCACTCCGCGGTTCCGCGAACTGTGGGCGAGCCCGACGGTCGCGGCTCACGAAAGCGCGCACAAGACCGCCGTTCATCCGACGGTCGGTGAGATCGCCCTGGACGCCAACATCCTTGCCACGCAGGACAGCGATCTGCGGGTCGTGGTGCTGACGGCGCGATCCGGCACCGACGCCCAGCGCAAACTGGACCTGTTGGCCACCACCGGTGTCCAGGAGGCTCTACACCTCGACTGATCCTCCAGCAGCCTGACGGCGTACGGCCGCCGGTGGTGGGGCCCCCGGGGGCCGGGGACCACCCCCCCCCCCGGGGGGGGGGGTGCGCGGCGGGGGGGGTTGCCCCCCGCGGGGGGGGCGGGATGCGGG
>NZ_JBMDWU010000575.1:0-3834 GCF_048594385.1 Micromonospora sp.
CCACGGGGCGCCGGGCCCACCCTGGGCGGGCCAGCCCTGGACCGGGCAACCCGGCGCGGCAGGACAGCCCTGGGCCGGACAGCCGGAAGCAGGACAGCCGGGAGCGGGGCAGCCAGGTCCGGTGCAGCCCGGGGCGGGACAGCCCGGGGCGGGACAGCCCGGGGCGCCGGGGCAGCCCTGGGCCGGGCAGCCGGGAGCGGGGCAGCCCGGCGGGCCGCCGCCCGGGTGGCCGTACCCGACCTTGCCGGGGCGTCCGCCGGAACCCCGGCCGCACGGGGTGCCGCTGGCCGGCTACGGTGCCCGGCTGCTCGCCCGGCTGGTCGACTTCGGGGTCGTCCTCGGGCTCAACGCGGTGGTCAACGGCTGGTTCGTCTGGCGGTACTTCGAGGAGACCGCGCCCTACCTGCGCGAGGCGGTCCGGCGGGCGATGGCCGGCGACTCCTCGCGGGAGGGGCTGCCCGCCATCGGTGAGCAGGCCGGTGGCCTCCAGATCGCCATCCTGGTCATCGCGACCGCGCTCTGGTTCGCCTACGAGGTGCCGACGATGGCGTCCGGCGGGCAGACCCTGGGCAAGCGGCTGCTGCGCATCCGGGCGGTGCCCGTCGACGCCGACCAGCCGCTCGGCTTCGGCCGGGCCACCCGGCGGTGGAGCACCATGGGCATGCCCACCCTGCTCTGGTTCTGCTGCGGCTTCGGGCTGCTGCTCCAGTTCGTCGACGCGGTCTCCGCGCTCTTCGACCACCCGCTGCGCCAGGCCCTGCACGACAAGCGGGCCCAGACGGTCGTGGTGCGGGTGCCGCGTGCCGACCACCCGGACGCCCCCACCGACGACCGTGCCACCGACCGCACCGACCCCGAGCCCCCGGGAGACACCCCATGACCGACACCGGACGCCACCAGCCCCCGCTGCGACTGACCCGCGCCGACCTGGACGCCCTGCCGAACTACGTGCCCGGCCGCAGCCCGGCCGACCTGGCCCGCGAGCTGGGCCTGGCCGAGGCGATCAAGCTGGCCAGCAACGAGGTGCCGTACGGGCCGCTGCCCGGGGTGGTCGAGGCGGTCACCGAGGCGGTCACCGGGTCGCACCGCTACCCCGACATGGGCGTGGTGGCGCTGCGCACCGCGCTCGCCGAGCGGTACGGCGTGGACCCGGACCGGATCGCCACCGGCTGCGGGTCGGTGGCGCTGGCCGAGCACCTGGTCCGGGCCACCTGCCGGCCCGGCGCCGAGCTGCTCTACTCGTGGCGCTCGTTCGAGGCGGACCCGATCATCGCGGCGACCAGCGGCGCGAGCAGCGTGCGGGTGCCCAACGACGCCGGGCACGGGCACGACCTGGCGGCGATGGCCGCGGCGGTGACCGACCGGACCCGGATGGTGCTGGTCTGCAACCCCAACAACCCCACCGGCACGGCCGTACGCGGGCCGGAGCTGGACCGCTTCCTCGACGCCGTCGGCGACGACGTGCTCGTCGTCATCGACGAGGCGTACCGGGAGTTCGTCACCGACCCGCAGGTGCCCGACGGGCTGACCTACCTCGACCGGCCCAACGTGGTGGTGCTGCGCACCCTGTCCAAGGCGTGGGGCCTGGCCGGGCTGCGGATCGGCTGGCTGGTCGGCACCCCGGAGGTCGCCGCCGCGGTCCGCAAGGTGGTCACCCCGTTCTCCACCAGCACGGCGGCGCAGGCGGGGGCGCTGGCCGCGCTCGCCCAGGCCGACGAGGTCGAACGCCGCTGCGCGCTGGTCGTGGCGGAACGGGACCGGGTCACCGCGGCGCTGCGCAAGGTCGTCCCCGACGTGCCGTCCAGCCAGGCCAACTTCGTCTGGCTGCCGCTGGGCGAGAAGGCCGTGGAGTTCGGCCGGGCCTGCGAGGCGCGCGGCGTGATCGTCCGGCCGGTCCCCGGCGACGGCGTCCGGGTCACCATCGGCACCCCGGCCGAGAACGACGCCTTCCTGGCCGTGGCGGAGGCCGCCCTGTCCTGAACCACCCGCCGGCACGCCCCGGCCCACCGGCCGGGTCGGGCCGGGTCAGGTCGCGGCGAGCACCACCGGCTCGGCCATCAGGAAGTACGCCTGGTCGTCGTCGTCCGGGTCGGCGCGCTCCCGCAGCCGTTCCACCGCGACGTAGCCGCCGGCCGCGTACGCCCGGCCGGGCTTCCAGCCGATGCCGTCCCGGCCGGGGGTCATCGGGAACCGGGACCGCTGCGCGCCGGTGACCGGGTCGAGGGTGACCAGTTCCCGGCGTTCGGTCAGCACGTAGAGCCGACCGGCCTCGGTGGCGAGGATCGTCACCGGGCCCAGGTCACCGCGCTGCCAGCGGCCCTTGCCGGTGCGCGCCTCCCAGCCCTTGAGCACCCCGCCGTCGTCGCCGACGGCCAGCTCGCCGACCAGGGTGGTGCCGGCGGCGTCCAGGGCGGGGGCGGCCATCGGCGCACCCGGGCCGACCTGCCAGCCCCGGCCGCCGGAGCCGCCGTCGGTGCGCAGCCCCCGGCACTGCGAGCGGGGGGTGAGGCAGCCGACCGGGGTGACGGTGAACCGCTCGGGTGCGTCCGGGGGCCGCCAGCGGGTGCCCACCGCGCCGGTGGCGACGGCGCGGAACTCGACAGCCGTCGGGCCGGCGCAGGAGTCGACGGAGAAGACCTGCCCGGCGGCGGTGGTGCCCAGGTCGGTACGGCAGTCCCGGCCACCGTCGACCCGCCACAGCTCCCGCCCGTCGGCGAGGTCGTAACCGCGCAGACCGTCCCGGCCCGAGATGACGAGCACCGTCCGGCTTCCGGGGGCGGGGGCGACGGAGATGCCGTGCGGGTCCCAGACGGTGGCCGCCCCGGTACGCCGGGCGGGGGCCACGGCGTACGGCGTCGGCCCGTCGGCCCGCCAGGCGACCGTGCCGGTGAGCCCGTCCAGGGCCACCAGCTTCCCGTCCGACCAGCGGCTGAGCACCATCGTGCCGGCCGCCAGCACCCCGTCGAGGGTGGCCGGCCAGCGCCGGTACGACCAGAACGGGGTGACCCGGTTGCGGCTGTCGGCGGGCCGGTCGGCATAGAGCTGGCGCTCGGCGGCGTAGACCCGCAGCCGGCCCGCCACCACCAGCGGCGCGACCGGCAGCCGACCCACCACGCCGACGGCCGGGGTGCCGGCGGGCGGCGGTGCGCCCCGGGCGGGCGTGACGACCTCGGCGGGGGCGAGCACCCGGTAGCCGATGCCGGCGACCGCCACGAGGGTGAGCAGCGTGGTGACCGCGACCACGAGTCGCCGCCGTCCCTTCGGGAATCCCATGCCCACCTCCGCCCGGCACCCTACCCAGACGTCCCCCCTGGGGACCGGTCAGGTCGCGTCGCGTCGCGCGAACGAAGTCGGGCCGGCGGACCGCCGGTGCCCGGACGCGGATCAGGCGGCGGTGGCCCGGCCGGTGCTGCGCACGGTGGCGGCCAGCGCGGTCAGGTCGTGCCGGATCGCGCCCTCCACCGTCCGGGCGGCCAGGCCGCCGAAGAGCAGCGCCATCACCCGCCCGTACGGGGCGGTCGGCAGCGCCCGGTGTTCGACCGTGACGGCGGTGCCGACCCGGCGACGACGGCGGACGGCGCGCAGGGTCCAGGTGATCCGGTAGTCCACCCCGATGCCCGGGGAGGCGAGCACCAGCCGGTGTGCCGGCTCGGCGGTCAGGACCAGGAACTCCTCCGGCTGGTCGCCGCCGTCCGGGCGGGTACGGGTCTCCCGCCAGGCGGTGCCCGGCCCGAACGGCCCGGGGGTGAGCAGCTCGACGGAGCTGACCGTGCAGAGCCAGTCGACCCGGACGGGCAGGTCGGTCAGGAGTTCCCACACGTCGACGGCTGACGC
>NZ_JBMDWU010000576.1:0-20745 GCF_048594385.1 Micromonospora sp.
CGTACGGGCTGTCGGTGATCTCGACGCCGAACATCGGGTTCTCGGCCTCGACCGGGCCCATGCAGAAGGGGATGACGTACATCGTCCGGCCGCGCATCGCACCCCGGTACAGCTCGGTCATCGTCCGCTTCATCTCGGCCGGCGCCATCCAGTTGTTGGTGGGGCCGGCGTCCGCCTCGTCCACGGAACAGATGAAGGTGCGTTCCTCCACCCGGGCGACGTCCGTGGGGTCGGTGCGGGCGTAGAAGGAGTTCGGCTTCTTTTCCGGGTTCAACCGGACGAGGGTGCCGTTGTCGACGAGTTCGTCGGTGAGACGCCGCCACTCCTCGTCGGACCCGTCCACCCAGACCACCCGGTCGGGGGTGGTGAGTTCCGCGATCTCCCGGACCCAGGCGAGCAGCTTGGGGTGGGTCGTGGGGGCCTGATCGATCCCCCGCACAGTAGCCGGAGCAACCATGACTCATCTCCTTGTGGTCGACGCTGACCGATTTATGGGATGCACGAGTCTCGGCGGACGCGGGCCGCGTCGCCTTCGTGGAAACCTGGGATTGGCCTCAGCGTAAACCGGGCGGACCCGCGAGTCAGTGGGACTGGTTGTGAAGAACTGCACAAGGTGCGGCCCGGCTGCGGTAACACGAGCTGATACCCGCTTTCACGCGCACTTTCACGCAAATCCTTCGACGAACTGTCGACGGACGCGGGAACGCCCCGCGGACGGTGGGGGACCCGGGTCGACCCACGGCGCGGCGGCGGCTCGCCGGTGGCGCCCCGTCCGCGACGCCGGTTACCGGTACGCTCGCGAGGTGGCCGCGACGATGACCGGGGACCAGCCGGGTGCCCCGCAGACCCGCCCGGGTCTGGTTCGTACGCTGCTGGACAGGTTCGGCCACCTGCTGCGTGAGTTGAGCAAGTTCGCCACCGTGGGCGGGGTGGCCTTCCTGGTCGACTTCGCGCTGTTCAACTACCTCACGCTGGGGCGCGGCGTCGAGCCGGTGACCGCGCGGGTCGTCTCCACGGTGATCGCGGCGACCGTCGCCTTCGTGGGCAACCGGTTCTGGACCTGGCGGCACCGGGTCCGCTCCAATCCGGCCCGCGAGTACGCGCTGTTCTTCTTCTTCAACGCGGTCGGCCTGGGCATCGCGGTGGCCTGCCTGGCGGGCAGCCGGTACGGGCTGGGCAGCATCTGGCCCGGCGTGTTCCGCACCCCGCTGGCCGACAACATCGCCAGCTACGTGGTGGGCACCGCCCTCGGCACGCTGTTCCGGTTCTGGTCGTACCGACGGTTCGTCTTCGTCGAAGCGGGAACTCCCGCCGTCACGGAGGCGACCAGCGACCCGTCGTCCGGGTCGTGACCGGTCGCCCACCCCGTCCAGCCGGAGTTCCCGGCACCGTCCTCAGCCCTAAGGTGTTGCGCATGCGTCTTGTCCGTCTGCTGCCCGAGCGCTGGCAGAAGTTCATCCGCGAGGCGCTCAAATTCGGCATCGTCGGGGGCGTCAACACCGTCATCAATTACGCGGTGTTCAATGCTCTGGCACTCACCGTTTTTGTCGACGGTCAACTGAAGGCGACGGTCATCGCCACCATCGTGGCGACGATCACGTCGTATCTGATGAATCGTCACTGGACGTACCGGGATCGACCGAAAGCGGCACTCCAGCGCGAATACGCCCTGTTTTTCCTGTTCAACGGTGCCGGTCTGATCATCGAACTCGGCGTCCTCGCCGCCGCCAAGTACGGCCTCGGGTTCAACAGCCTGCTCGCGCTCAACGTGGCCAAGACCGGCGGCGTGCTGCTCGCCACCCTGTTCCGGTTCTGGTCCTACCGGACCTTCGTCTTCCAGCCGGTCCCCAAGCACGCCGAGGAGACCTGGCACTCCATCAAGCGCGACGAGTGGGACACGATGGCCGAGCTGGACCCGGTCGCCGAGCTGGCCGAATCGGTCAGCGAGCTGGAAGAGGCCCAGAGCCAGGCCGAGGACCACACCACCCCGGCCACCGGGACGCCGGCCCCGACCGCCGAACCGGTGTTCAAGCAGGGCCGGGGCGGCACCCTAGGCCCCGCCGCCGCCGGCGGTGACCTGGGGGCGGAACTGGCCGCCGAGCTGCACGCCGGCACCACCCCCCGCACGCCGCGCCCCTGACCGGCCCCGGGGGACACCCGGGCCGGCGGGCCGCCGAATCAGCCGGTGGTGTCCCGCAACGGCTTGCCCTCGCGCATGTCGGCCAGGATGTCGCGCATCTCCCCGTCGCCCAGCGTGTGCTTGTCGTGCTGCGCCTCCACCAGCTCGTAGAGGGTGGTCTGCACCCGGTCGACCCGGGGCACGTCGACGAGCACCGACTGCCCCCGCTCGCCTGCCGACTCGATGGTGAGCGTGCCGCAACCCAGCAGCCGTTCGGTGAACCGCTGGGTCATCGAGTGGTCGTTGATCCGGGCCAGCGGCAGGTCCCGCCGGTGCCGGGAGAAGACACCCTCCTGGAGCAGCACCCGCTCGTTGGTGAACAGGTAGTGCGTGCTGCGCCAGACCAGGAACGGCCACAACCCCAGCCAGAGCACCGCGATCAGGAACAGACCGGCGAGCACGGCGAGCACGAGCGCGCCACCGTCGCCGTCGGGCAGCAGGAGCCAGCCCGCCACCACCGCCGCGACACCGAGGACCAGCACCAGGACCGGCCGCGACAGCGCCTTCCAGTGCGGGTGCAGGTGCAGGACGACGTGCTCGTCCTCGGTGAGCACGTCTTCGGGGAACGCCACGGGAACCTCCTCGGCGACAATCGGACGCGCTGACCGTAACCGGTCGGGGCGACCCACCGGATCAGCCGGGCGGACCGCCGTGCATCCCGCGCACGAACCGACCGTGGGCCGCCGGTCACCGCAGGTGCAGCACGTCCCCGGCGGCCAGCCTGCGCTGTCCGGCGGCGGTGTCGACGAGCAGGTGCCCGTCGGCGTCCACCCCGGTGGCGAGCCCGGTCAGGTCGGTGCCGTCGGGCAGCAGCACCCGAACCCGGCGGCCCACGGTGACGCAGGAGGCCAGGTACGCCGCGCGCAGGCCGCACGCGTCGGCGTCCCCGCCGGCCAGCCGCCACCGGGCGTACCAGTCGGCGAGCGCGCGCAGCAGGGCCCGCAGCAGCGGGTCCCGGTCGGTCGCGGTGGCCCCGGCGAGTTGCAGCGAGGTCGCCGGCAGCCCGGTCGGGTTCTCCGGCAGCTCGTCGGCGCGCAGCGTCACGTTCAACCCGACTCCGAGCACGATCGCGGGGGGCTCCGCCGCACCGGCGGCCGGCACCTCCTCGGCCAGGATGCCGGCGCACTTGGCGTCCCCGATCAGCAGATCGTTGGGCCACTTCAGACCGGCGTCCAGTTCGGCCAGCCGGGAGACCGCCTCGACCAGCGCGACCCCGGCGAGCAGCGGCAGCCAGCCGTACCCGGTGGGGGCGGCCGGCGGCCAGTCGCGGTCGGCGACGGGCTCGCCCGGCCGCAGCAGCACGCTCGCCGCGAGACCCGCCCGGGGCGGCGACTGCCAGGCCCGGCCGCGTCGGCCCCGGCCCGCGGTCTGCCGCTCGGCGACCACGACCAGGCCCTCCGGCTCGCCGGCCCGCGCGGCGTCGGCCGCGTCGGCGTTGGTCGAGCCGGTCTCCGGCCGCAGGTCCAGCCGACGCCAGGGGCCCGACGGCGCGGTCAGCGCCCGGGACAGCCGCGCCGCCGACAGCGGCGGTCGGTCCAGATCGGTGTACGGCGAACCCGGCATCCCGCCAGCCTACGGGCCCGGTCGACACGCGCGCCCGACCAGCCTCCGGCGGAAGCTACTGAGGCGTACTGCACAGCGGCGTCGGCCTGAACCATCGTTATATTCCCAGGGTGACTACCGAGACCGGGACCAACATCCACAGCACCGCGGGCAAGCTGGCGGACCTGGAGCGCCGGGTCGACGAGGCGGTGCACGCGGGCGCACGCGGCGTCGAGAAGCAGCACGCGCGGGGCAAGAAGACCGCCCGGGAGCGGATCGACATGCTCCTGGACGAGGGCTCCTTCGTCGAGCTGGACGAGTTCGCCCGGCACCGGTCCACCAACTTCGGGCTGGACCGCACCCGCCCGTACGGCGACGGGGTGGTCACCGGCTACGGCACCGTCGACGGCCGGCAGGTCTGCGTCTTCGCGCAGGACTTCACCGTCTTCGGCGGCTCCCTCGGCGAGGTCTTCGGGGAGAAGATCGTCAAGGTGATGGACCTGGCCATGAAGATCGGCTGCCCGGTGGTCTTGATCAACGACTCCGGCGGGGCACGCATCCAGGAGGGCGTCGTCTCGCTCGGCCTCTACGGCGAGATCTTCTTCCGCAACGTGCGGGCCAGCGGGGTCATCCCGCAGATCTCCCTGATCATGGGCCCGTGCGCGGGCGGCGCGGTCTACTCCCCGGCGGTCACCGACTTCACCGTGATGGTCGACCGCACCTCGCACATGTTCATCACCGGCCCGGACGTCATCAAGACGGTCACCGGCGAGGACGTGGCGATGGAGGAACTGGGCGGCGCGCGTACCCACAACACGCGCAGCGGCAACGCGCACTACCTGGCCACCGACGAGGACGACGCGGTCGACTACGTCAAGGCGCTGCTGTCCTACCTGCCGTCGAACAACCTCGACGAGCCGGTGGTCCTCGACGCGCCGACCGACCTCGACGTCACCGACGCCGACCGGGAACTGGACACGCTGATCCCCGACTCGGCCAACCAGCCGTACGACATGCACCGGGTCATCGAGCACGTCCTCGACGACGGTGAGTTCCTGGAGGTGCAGCCGCTCTACGCGCAGAACATCGTGGTCGGCTACGGCCGGGTCGAGGGCCGTCCCGTCGGGGTGGTCGCCAACCAGCCGATGCACTTCGCCGGCACCCTGGACATCGCCGCCTCCGAGAAGGCCGCCCGGTTCGTACGCACCTGCGACGCGTTCAACATCCCGGTGCTGACCTTCGTCGACGTGCCCGGGTTCCTGCCCGGCACCGGCCAGGAGTGGGACGGCATCATCCGCCGGGGCGCGAAACTCCTCTACGCGTACGCCGAGGCGACCGTCCCGAAGGTCACCGTGATCACCCGCAAGGCGTACGGCGGCGCGTACGACGTGATGGGCTCCAAGCACCTCGGGGCGGACCTCAACTTCGCCTGGCCGACGGCGCAGATCGCGGTGATGGGCGCGCAGGGCGCGGTGAACATCCTCTACCGGCAGGAGCTGGCCGCCGCCGAGGACCCGGCCGCCGTCCGCGCCGAGCGGATCGCCGAGTACGAGGACACCCTGGCCAACCCGTACGTCGCCGCCGAACGCGGGTACGTCGACGCGGTGATCCCGCCGCACGAGACCCGGACCCAGATCGTCCGGGCGCTGCGGGTGCTACGGACCAAGCGGGAGACGTTGCCGCCGAAGAAGCACGGCAACATCCCGCTGTAGCCGCCCCGCCGCGCGGGATCGGGGCGTCCCCACGCATCAGCAGGGGGTGTCGGCGGCCGGGCAGAGGCGTTTCGCGGCAGTTCCGCCCAGCGCGAGCAGGTCGGGCTGGCTCATCCCCGGCCCGGTGCCGTCGACCCGGTCGGCCACCGTGTCCGGGGCGGGCACCACCACGGTGACCAGGTCACCGACCCGGACCACCAGGGTGGTCTCGATGCTCGCCGCCGCGCCGACCGGTCGTCCGCCGGTATGCGCCCGGGGTTGCTGCGCGACGTGCCGCAGCAGCACCGACTGGTCACCGGCGAAGTCCCGCGCCGCCGGCTCCCAACGGTGCTTCTGTTCGGTGGCCACCGGCTGCTGGTCGGCGGCGAGGGTGGACGCGTTGAGGGTCCACTCGGCGCAGGCGTTGAGCAGCCGGTCGATCTCGCCGAACAGCCACCGCCCCCGGGCCAGCTCGATGCGGTAGACGTCCTGGCTGAGCACGGGCGTGGCCGGCTGGCCGGCCCGGGTCGTCGGGCGGAGCAGGGTCTGCGACCGGGAGGCGCGGGACACCGACAGTTGGGCGCTGACGTCGCGTTCCCGCCCACACGATTCGAGCAGCGGGTCGATCCGGACGGCCTCCCCCAGGCCCGTGTCGCCGAGCCGCTCGCCGGTCTTGGTGGGCAGGTCGGCGGGGGTCAGCAGGGCATCGAGGGGGATCTCCGTCCGAACCGGGGCGGACACGGGGGCCGCGACCGGGGCGGTGGGCGTCGCCGGCCCGGTGGGCCGCTCCCGTGCCACCACGGCGGCACCGGCCAGCACGACGAGCACCGTCACCGTCGACAGCACCGCCGTACGACGGCTGCGGCGGCGGGCGCGGGCCCGCAGCTCCGCCGGCTCGGGCCAGCGGACCTCGCGCAGGTCCCGGTGCAGCCGGTCGACGAAGGTCAGCTCCTCACTCATCGGACCTCCTCCAGATCGCCACCGGCGAGTAGCCCGGCGAGCGCGGTACGCCCCCGGGAGAGCCGGGCCTTGACCGTGCCCACCGGGGCGGCGGTCTCCCGGGCCACCTCGGCCACGGGCATGCCGAGCAGGTAGTAGAGGGCGAGCGCGGTGCGCTGCTCCTCGGGTAGTTGCCGCAGGGCGGCGACCACCTCCAGGGTTTCGGTGCCGGGGCCGGGCACGCTCTCGGTCGTCACCCCGTGCCGCAGGTAGGCGCGGGCCCGGCTGCGCAGGCTGCGCCACCGGCTCACCGCGATCCGGGAGGCCACCACGCGTACCCAGGCTTCCGGGTCGTCGTAGCCGCTCACCGTCGACCAGCGTTGCCAGGCCCGGATGTACGCCTCCTGCACGGCGTCCTGCGCCTCGGCCAGGTTGCCGGTGAGCGCGTAGACGAAGCCGAGCAGCCGTTGCCGGCTGCCCCGGTAGAACTCGTCGAAGCCGTCGACGTCCGGCACCCTGGTTACCTCCCCCGTGGCGGTCAGAGGTGACACGCGTGCCGCGCCCCGGTGGGTTGCGTGCTCAGCCGGTCATTCTGCCCGCTCCAGCAGGGCGGTCAGCTCGGCGAGCGGGAAGGTGCCGGCGGGGAGGCGTTCCCGGGCCAGCCTCCGGACCGCCGTCTGCACGGCGGCGTTGGCCGGCGTGGGCACCCCGTACCGGCGGCCGAGCAGCACGATCTCGCCGTTGAGGTGGTCGACCTCGGTGGTGCCGGCCGCCCGGGTCAGGCTCTGCCAGGTGGAGCTGCCGCTGCGCGGTTGCCCGTCGACCGGCCGGGTGCCGACCCGGTCCCCGCGTTCGGCGCGTTCCTCCTCGTCGGAGGGGTGGGCGATGCCCGCGGCGGCGAGCACGGCGGCCCCCTCGGCCCGGACCCGGTCGAGCAGCCAGTCCGGCAGGCCGGCGCCGAGCAGGGCCTGCACCCCGTTGCCGAGGTTGTTGAGCAGCTTGCCGTACTTCCACCGCATCACGTCGTCCCGGACGGGGGCGAGGAAACCGGCGGCGGTCAGGTCCGCCGCCACCGCCGCGTCGACGTCGTCGGCACCGCCCGGATAGCGGCCCACGTGCAACATCCCCGGGTACGGGTGGCCGCTGGCGATCACCACGCCCGGGTCGAGGTGGGTGGCCGGCAGCCACACGCAGACCGGATGTACGTGCGCGAACAGCCGCAGCGCGGTGGGCTCGTTGGCCACCCCGTTCTGCGCGGTGAACAGGGGCAGCCGCTGTCCCGCCGTACCGCCGCCGGCGACCGGGGCGTCCGCCCAGGTGTCCAGGGCCGCCCAGGTGTGCTGCGACTTGACCGTCAGCACCAGCACGGTGTCGGCGGGCAGCGGCTCGGTCCCCGGCCCGTCGGTGGCCGGCCCCCGCCAGGTCACCGCCCGCTCGGGGGTACGCAGGGTGAGCCCGTCGCGCCGGATCGCCGCCAGGTGCGGCCCGCGCGCCACCAGCGTCACGTCCCGGCCGGCCTCCCCCAGCAGTACGCCGATGGTGCCGCCGACCGCGCCCGCTCCGATGATCAGGTATCGCATCCGACCGATTCTGCCCGCATCCGCCCAGGTGGGCGACCCGACGCCGGGGTGCCACCGGTCACCCCGGGTTCGGCGCGGGATGCGCGTCCCGGGTCAGAGCGGGATGCCCGCCTCGGCGAGCAACGGACCGGCGAGCAGGACCGCGCCGACGGCGAGGGCGAACAGGTTGACCAGCCCGAAGACGAACACCCAGAGCAGCGCCGGGAAGGGCGTCAGGTGGGCCAACTGGTCGGCGTCGGATTCGGGCATCCGGCCCCGGCTGCGCAGCCGTTGCAGCTCGAAGACCGGCCGGACGCCGCCGAACAGCAGGAACCAGACCGAGGTCCAGGCGAACACGGCCTGCACCTGCGCGGTGGCGTACCAGGAGACGACGAGCACCACCCCACCGGTGACCAGCAGGGACAGCACCCCGAAGACGTTGCGGACGAGCAGCAGCATGGCGAGCAGCAGCGCGACCGCGACCCAGAGCAGCAGGGTGATCCGGTTGCCGCCGAGCAGCCAGGCACCGCCCAGGCCGACCAGCGACGGCGCGACGTACCCGGCGAGCAGGGTGAGGATCATGCCGGGGCCGGTGGGGCGGCCGGCGCTGAGGGTGAGGCCGGAGGTGTCCGAGTGCAGCCGGATGCCGTGCAGCCGCCGTCCGGTGAGCAGCGCCGCCAGGGCGTGACCGCCCTCGTGGGCGATGGTCACCGCGTTACGGGCGACCCGCCAGGACGAGCGGACCGCGACGACCACCAGCGCGGCCACGGCGGTGAGCACCACCAGCAGGGGCGGCGGGTCGGGTTGGGCGCTGAACAGCCGGTCCCAGAGGTCGCCCAGCCCGTCGATCGACACCATGGCCGGGGAGCCTACCCGGCCGGTTCGTGTCACTCGACGGTCGTCGCCTCGTATCGTGTGAGGCTGACCGGGCGGCGAGCGGAACGGGAGGTGAGGGCCGGTGAGCGCGACTCCCCTGGAACACCACGTCGGCCGGCGAGACGCTGACCCTGGCCGAACCGTTCCGGTGGCAGCTCGACCCGGCCGCGCTGCGCTGAGCCAGCCCGCCGTCTGATACCACCTCCGACCTGCCCTGACCGGTTCGGATCACCGCACATCGACTCGACCGTTGTCGATGAAAGTTTCCTTAGGGCCCCTTGCGATCAAGGGCAGGAATCTCCAAAGATTGGCGTCAATCGATTGGCGTCCCTGGAGGAATCCATGACCCGTACCAGAGTGTCGTTGCGCCGGCTGTTCGCCGCCGGTCTCACCGTGGCCGCCACCGCGGCCGCGGCCCTCGTCGTCACGGCCGGACCCGCGGCCGCCGCCACCACCGCCGGCGTCGACGTCTCCCACTACCAGGGCTCCATCAACTGGACCAGTGCCCGCAACGCCGGAATCGAGTTCGCCTTCATCAAGGCCACCGAGGGTACGAGCTACAAGGACCCGAACTTCAACGCCAACTACGTCAACGCCTACAACGCCGGGGTGATCCGGGGCGCCTACCACTTCGCCCGGCCGAACATCTCCTCCGGGGCCACCCAGGCCGGCTACCTCGCCAGCAACGGCGGGGCCTGGTCGGCGGACAGCCGCACCCTGCCGGCCGCGCTCGACGTCGAGGCCAACCCGTACAGCGGCGGCACCTGCTACGGGCTGTCCACCACCGGGATGCGCAACTGGATCCAGGACTTCCTCAACACCTACCGCTCCCGCACCGGCCGGTACGCGGTCATCTACACCACCACGAGCTGGTGGAACCAGTGCACCGGCAGCTGGACGGGCCCGTGGGGCAACCACCCGCTCTGGCTGGCCCGCTGGTCGAGCTCGCCGGGCACCCTGCCGGCCGGCGCCCCGGTCTGGAGCTTCTGGCAGTACACCAGCACCGGCAGCGTCCCCGGGATCAGTGGCGGCGTCGACCGAAACTACTGGAACGGCGACCGCTCCCGGCTGATCGCGCTGGCGAACAACACCTGATCGCCCCCGGACACGGCTCGGCGGCAGCGGGACCGGTCATCACCGTACGGTCGATGGCTGGTCCGGCTGCCGCCGTCGCGGGTCGTGGACCCCGTCGGGTCAGGCACTCTTCCGGCTGGTCAACGGCATGGTCACGGCATCCGTGGCGGTGGGCATCGCGGTCCGTCGGCTCAGCCGCCAGGCGGCGACCCCGGCGGCGGCGACCGTCACGACGGCGATCGACACGACCAGCGCGGCCACGCCGGCGCTGAGCAGCAGCAGGACGACATCGCCGAGGGCGACGAGCATCCACAGTGCCAGTCTCGGCCGGGCGTCCCTGCGTCGGTAACTCATCTCGCTACCTCCTTCCGTCGTCCCGGGTCAGATACCCCGGATGACGGAAAGTCATGCGAAACGATTTAACCCCGGCGGGAATCCCCCGGGTCAGTTCTTCCGGTCCGGGACGAACCGGCTGGTGATCAGGGCGAAGTTGGCCAGGTTGGCGTTCCAGTCCTTCGCCGCCACCTCCCACCGGATCGCGTACCCCCGGTTGGTGGCGGTGACGAAGCCGCGGTTGCGGACGTGGATGCGGGTGTTGTCCCGGCTCTCCAACCAGTCCCAGTCGGCGCAGGTGCGGTAGCCGCCGCACGCCTTGATGTCGAGGTACTGGTAGTTGTTGACGTAGTTGCTCCGGTTAGGTTCCTGCTCCTTCCAGTCGGCGACCGCGTCCTTCTTCGGGCTGGGCGTCCACTGGATGAACAACTCCCGCACCCCGTTCGGCTCGGTGATGACCACCGCGTCGGAACGGACGCTGCGCCGCCAGCCCTTCGGCACCGGGACCTTGAACGTCGGCCCCTGGTACATCTCCCAACCCTCAGGCAGCGCGTTCGGGTCGGTGGAAGGGGTGGCCGACGGCGTCGGGCTGGGCGCGGCGCTCGTCGGGGGCGGGGGTGCCGGAGCCGACGTGGGAGCGGCGGAGGACGCGGCGGCGCTCGTCGGGTCGGTGGCCTGCGGCGTGCCGTTCCCCGGGTCGTCGGAGCGGGTGAGCAGCGGGACGGCCAGCGCCAGGCCCACCAGCAGCACCGCGACCAGCGCGCCGATCAGCAGGTTACGGCGCTTGTGGTCCGGCGGCGTCCCGTCGTACACCGGGACGGAGGCGACCCCGGCGGACCCGGCGGGCGGGCTGACCGGCGCGTCCAGCACGGCGGTGGGGTTGGCCGGCGCGGGCTGGTCGGCCCGGACCGGAGGGTCGATCTTGCTGGTCGGTGCGGCGTCCGCGTCGGCCGGTGCGACAGCCTCGCCGCTCGACGCAGCGTCCTCGCCGGTCGCAGGAGCATCGGCCGAATCTCCCGGGCCGGTCGACGCGGCGTCGGCTCCGGTCGGCGGGGTGACCTTCGTGGTGGGCCCGGCGTCCACCCCGGCCGGCACCATGGCGGTGGCGTCCGTACCCACTGTCGACGCCCCGGTGACGACCGTCGGCTCCGCCGCGCCACCCGTCGTGGTGGCGCTGTCCGCCGCCGCCTTGGCGGCTGCCGCCTTCGCGGCTGCGGTGCCGGTGGCGGCGCCCGCAGCGGCGGCCAGGGACGACGAGGTCTTCGCGCCGGTCCCGCCCTGCGCCGGTCGGGGCGCCGGCACCACCGGGGTACGCGGCTCACGCGGGCCGTTCGGCCCCGGCCGGCGTACCCCGTCGAGTAGGGAGATGCCCCGGGCCCGCTTGCCGGCGGCGCGGCGCAGCATGCGCTCGGCGACCTCGGCGGTGATCCGCTCGGTCGGGTCCTTGCGGAGCAGGCCGGTCAGCACCGGCTTCAACGGGCCGGCGTTCTTGGCCGGCGGCAGCGGCTCCGTGGCCAGCGCGGCCAGGGTGCCGATCGCCGACGGCCGAGCGTACGGCGACTTGCCCTCCACGGCAGCGTAGAGCGTCGCCCCCAACGACCAGAGGTCCGCCTCCGGCCCGGCGGTGCCGTCCCGGGCCCGCTCCGGCGCGATGTACGCCGGCGAGCCGAGCACCATGCCGGTACGGGTGACGTTCGGGTCGCCGGGGATGGTGGCCAGTCCGAAATCGGTCAGCACCACCCGGCCGTCGGTGCCGAGCAGCACGTTGCCCGGCTTGACGTCCCGGTGCATCACCCCGGCCTTGTGGGCGGACTTCAGCGCGCCCAGCACGCCCAGGCCGATCTCCACCGCGCGGGCCGGCGACACCGGACCGTCCTCGGCGAGGGTGTCCTGCAACGACTTCGACGCCACGTACTCCATGACGATCCACGGGTCGCCGTCGGTGCGCAGCACGTCGAAGATGCGGACCACGTTGACGTGGTTGAGCCGGGCGATCGCCCGCGCCTCACGCAACGACCGCTCCCGCATCTCGCGGCGCTCGTCGTCGGTCAGGCTCGGCGGCGGGACGAGTTCCTTGATGGCGACGTCCCGGTGCAGCACCTCGTCGCGGGCCTTCCAGACCCGGCCCATGCCGCCCTGACCGAGCGGCGAGAGCAGCCGGTACCGGTCAGCGACGAGTTGGGAAGGCACGTCAGACATCGGTGAGACGGTACCCGGCCCCACCAACGCGTACACCGCCGGCACGCCACTGTGCGACGTGGGTCAAGTTGTCGACGCGTACCCTGGCGTCATGTCTGCCGAAGAGCCGCTGTTCCGGGTCGTCAGGGGAGTCCCGACCGCCGAGGAACTGGCCGCGCTGGTGGGCGCGATCGCGCTCCGTTCCCGGCCGGCCGGTCCGCCCCCGCCGGTGGCGAGGTCCGCGTGGGCGCGCAGCGCCCGCCCGGCCGGCGCGGCCCCCGCGCCCGGTCACGGTGCCTGGCGCGCCTCCGGCCTGCCCCGCTGACGCTCTCCCCCGCTGCGCGGCCCGGGTACGCCCAGCCGTCCCGCTGCGCGGGGCGGGGCTGCCGAGACCGACACCTTGCCACTAATCTCACTCTGGGAGATGGCGTCGTGACGGTCGGGAGGGCCAGTGATCCCAGAGGAGGGCCGCCCAGCTTCCGGGGTGGGTGACTACGGCGGCATCGAGGCCGACATCCGACAGATGAGGGAGTTCGCCGACCGGCTCCAGAACGAGGTCGCCCGGAACTACACGCCGCACCTGCGCTACATCGCCGACGACATGACCGCCGCCGTGCCCAACCCGTGCGACGCCTTCATCGAGCTGGTGCACTTCCTCCAGGCGCACTGGGAGACCCAGCAGGCCACCTCCGACCTGGTGCACGGGCTCGCCGGCAACACCGGCCGGCTGGCCGCCGCAGCGCACCGGATCGCCACCGACTACCAGGGCTCCGACGCGTTCGCCGACGCCCGGGTGGCCGACGTCGAACGCGCCCTGCACAACCCGCGGATCGCCGCGTCCGCCCTGCTCACCGACCGTTCCTCGTGGACGGCCCCCGAACCCAACAGCCCCGAGAATCCGGGCCCGGTGGTGCTGCCGTGATCGAACGGGGCAGCGGCCGGACGTCCGGCCTCACCGACTGGCAACTGATGGACGTGCTCAGCATGTGGGCGTGCCTCCAGGACCAGGAGACGCCGGGGCACTGGAAGCACGTCGCCGGCTGGCGCAAGGTCTGTGAACTCGCCCAGAACCACCTGCGGCAACTCCGGCAGTACCGCGCCGGCCTCGCCGAGGCCTGGCCACCGGCCACGAACGCCGCCGCCAGGACGTACCTCGGGGAACTCGACGCGCTGATCAACAAGGTGCAGCGCACCCACGACACGGCGGCCGCCAACCACGACGCCCTCGCCGCCGTCGCCCGCGCCATCGACAGCACCAGGCCCGAACTCAAGCGGATACGCGACGACTACGCCGAGAAGCTCGCCCGCAAGCGCGGGTACGAAGCGACGTTGGCCGACCCCCGGGCGGCGGCGGGCAGTCGGGTGGTGGACCCGCCGGTGACCGACGCGGACCTCGAACGGCTCAACGTACAGGCACGGGGGTTGATGTTCGGGCTCAGCGGCGAACTCCAACAAGCCCAAGCCATGCTCCAAAAACCCCCACCTCCACCTCCCCAGCTTCCAGTAAAAGACATTTCAAATTCAGACGTCTATAACAACACGGGAAGCGTGGCAATACCCCCTATAATTCCGGTTTCAATGAACACTGGCGGGGGCACCCGTCAGCCATCATCCACAAAACAGACTATACTGACTCCACCCACTACTCAAAGTGGACCAGTGCTAGGCAACGCGGGCGCTACATCCACCCAACAAATCCCCACCGCAACAGGCCAAACTCCTTCAGTAGGGGCATCCCCGAACAGCGCGCAGCCAATTTCTTCGGCAACACTTCCACCAACTCAATCAAGTTACACCAGCTCCAAACAACGGCCACCAGCGAGCCCTCTTCGATCGCTAACCGAAAACCAACCGGGAGCCCCCCAGCGGGTCCCTCCGCGCGCTACGCCTCTAAATGGGCTGATCGGCAGCATCCCCGGCATGGGCATTCCTCAACAGCCTGGCGACCCACCAACGCGGAAGATTAATCCAGTTGGAGGCGTAATCGGTGGCGGGGCTGCCGGAACCGCGCCAACTGGAGGAGCCGGATCACGACCGGGCGGGCGGCAACCAGGGGGCCTTCACATCCCTCCGATTGGAGGCCCCGGCGGGGCCATGAACACGGCATCGACAAGGAGTGGTCGGGTCGGCGGTTCCGACACGCCCAAAAGGCACTGGGATCCTGATCAGCCATGGGAGGTCGAAGAGGGCATAACGCCGATCGTTCGACCGCCCGACGATGACCCCCCGATAGACCCCGGCCCGGCAATCGGGTTTAACCGGTGAGCCGCCTATTGATTATCACGTTAGCGGCAGTCGCAACTCTCGGAACCACACTCCCCCCTACTTACTTCCCATCGGATGGCTCGGATCGAATCCGCGCGGACCAGTGGCATCTTCGCTACCTCAAGACAACAGAGGCGCAGTCCATTAGCCAAGGCGAAGGCATCATAGTCGCACTCCCAGACACTGGCGTGTCACCGCACCCAGACCTAGCTGACAATCTTCTCCCAGGAGTGGACCTAGTTACAGGGGAAGGCGCGGGGCATCGAGACCGCGATGGTCACGGAACTGGCATGGCTGGTCTAATTGCAGCTCACGGCAAGGGACACAAAGGCGCCTTGGGTGTCGCCCCGAAGGCGAAAATACTTCCCATTTACGTATCACCAAAAGGCGAGTCTACCGCGAATGCAATGGCCGCCGGCATAGAGTTTGCAACCAGGCAGGGCGCAAAAGTAATCTGCATCTCCAGCGGTGGATCCGCAAATGACCGCCTTCGAGTGGCAATCAAAACTGCACTTCAAGCAGACATGGTCATCGTTGCAGCTGCTGGCAACACTCCCGATGACAGCACTGTCACCTACCCCGCAGCAGAGGATGGCGTGTTAGCGGTCGCTGGCATTGGCCGAGAAGGTAGACATGCACCGAGTTCTGTGAGTGGGCCGGAGGTTGATGTCGTCGCTCCGGCGGTGGACATCTACAGCACCAGCATCAACGGCAGGTACCGCAAGGGCACCGGGACGTCCGATGCCACCGCCATTGTGGCCGGGGCTGCGGCGTTGGTCCGGTCGAAGTACCCCTACCTCCCCGCCGCCGAGGTCATCCACCGGCTCACCGCGACCGCTGTCGACAAGGGGCCACCCGGCCGGGACGACGAGTACGGCTACGGCGTCATCGACCTGGTGGCCGCGCTCACCGCCGACGTACCCCCGCTGGGTTTCGAGGGTGCGACGGTGACCCCGCCGAGCGGCGCGACGAGTGCCGCCGCGCAGCCTGCCGGCGGTGACGGCGACGGCGGTGCCACCGTGCGGGGGTGGGTCACGCTGGGGGTGATCGCGGCGACCGGGGGTGGATTCCTGGTGTGGCGTCGGCGTCGACGTGCCGGCGACCCGCCGCCGAGAATCAGCCGGTAGCGTCGGCCCCGTGTCGAACTCCCTGCCGCTCCGTCTCGTGCTCGCCTCACAGAGCCCTGCCCGCCGCAAGTTGCTCCAGGCTGCCGGGATCGAACCCGACGTGCTGGTCAGTGGCGTCGACGAATCCCTGGTGGTCGCGGAACGGGCCGAGGATCTGTGTCTGGAGTTGGCCCAACGCAAGGCGCAGGCCGTCGCCGACCGGCTGCGTTCCACTCCGGACGCGCGGATGCTCGTGTTGGGTTGTGACTCGGTGCTCGCGTTCGACGGCGACATCCTCGGCAAGCCGGCGGATGCGGCTGACGCGACCCGCCGGTGGGAGCGGATGCGTGGACGCAGTGGGGTGCTGCACACCGGCCACCACCTGGTCGATGTGGGGAACGAATCGCAGGTCGGGGCGGTGGCCTCGACGGTCGTGCACTTCGCCGACGTCACCGATGCGGAGATCGCGGCGTACGTGGCCACGGGCGAGCCGTTGGCGGTGGCCGGCGCGTTCACCATCGACGGGTTGGGTGGGGCGTTCCTGACCGGGATCGAGGGTGATGCGGGCACGGTGGTCGGGTTGTCGTTGCCGCTGCTCCGTCGGCTCCTGCACGATCTGGGGCTGAGCATCACGGACCTGTGGACGAAGGTCGCGCCGGGCGCCCAGGAGGTCGAGCCGCTCGGCTAACGTCCGGTCATGACCACGAAGCCGTTGCCGCTGACGCCGGAACTACAGGCCTACATCGTCGCCCATGGTTCCCCGCCGGACGAGATCATCCGTGACCTGGCAGAGGAGACGCGGGCGGTGCTGCCGGCGCACGCCGAGATGCAGGTGGCGCCGGAGCAGGCGGCGTTCCTCACCTTCCTGACCCGGTTGCTGGGCGTCCGGCAGGCCGTCGAGGTGGGCACGTTCACCGGGCTGTCGTCGTTGGCGATCGCCCGGGGGCTGCCCGAGGACGGCCGGTTGACCTGCTTCGACATCTCGGAGGAGTTCACCGGCATCGCGCGGTCGTACTGGCAGCGGGCGGGGGTGGCCGACAGGATCGAGCTGCGGATCGGCCCGGCTGCCGAGACGCTGCGGGAGTTGCCGCACGAGCGGCACCTGGACTTCGCCTTCATCGACGCCGACAAGGTCGGTTATCCGGTCTACTGGGCGGAGCTGGTGCCCCGGATGCGGGCCGGCGGGGTGATCGCGGTCGACAACACGCTGCGCGCCGGCCGGGTGCTCGCCCCGCGCGACGAGGCCGACCGGGCGATCGCCGCCTTCAACGACGAGGTGCTTGCCGACGTACGCGTCGACGCGGTGCTGCTGCCCCTCGCCGACGGCGTCACCCTCGCCCGGGTGCGTTGACCGGCCGGTCGGGGGAGCCCGGCACGATCGACTCCCCTGGGCCGATGTTGCGGTGTCCACCTCGCACCGATACCGCTACATCGGCGACATAAAGTCGATCACCTCCCCGGGACGGGGCGCCGGTCCGACGCGACGGGCGCGTGACCGGGCCCCGCCCGGGGTGGGATCGTCAGCGGACGCTGCGGGCGAACTGGCGGGCCGCCCAGAAGACGCCGGCGGCGGCGAGCACCGCGATGATGGCCAGCCCCTGCCACACCTTGTCGTTGGCGAGGTCACCGGCGAACAGCGCCCGGGTGCCGTCGACCGCCCAGGAGAACGGGTTCCACTCGGCGACCCCCTGCAGCCAGCCGGGGGCGAAGGTGAGCGGCAGCAGGATGCCGGAGAGCAGCAGCACCGGCTGGGCCACGGTGTTCATCAACGGGGCGAGCGCGTCCTCGCTCTTGACCTTGAGGGCGACGCCGTACGAGACGGCCGAGGTCATCAGCGCGATCAGGGCCAGCATCAGGTATGCCAGCAGCAGGTCCCCGATGAAGACCCGCAGGTCGAACAGGAGCGCCAGCAGGGTGATGATGACCGCCTGCACGATCAGTGAGACGACGTCGCGCAGGGAGCGGCCGAGCAGCAGGGCGAGCCGGCTGATCGGGGTGACCCGGGACCGCTCGATGACCCCGGCGCGCAGCTCGGCGATCAGGCCGAAGCCCTGGAACAGCCCGCCGAAGATGGCGAGCAGCACCAGCAGACCGGGTACGAAGATCTTGTACGCGGCGGCCTGGGTGGGCGCGTTCAGTGCCGGCTTGAGCAGCGGGGCGAAGAGCAGCAGGTACATCACCGGCTGGAAGACGCCGACGAAGACCCAGACCGGGTTGCGCAGCAGCAGTTGAAGTTGGCGTTGGAAGATCAGCCAGGTGTCGCGGGCGAATTTCATCCGTGGTCTCCGGTGTCTCAGGACTCGCGCAGCGAGCGGCCGGTCTTGGTGAGGAAGACGTCGTCGAGGCTGGGGCGGTGCAGCTCGATGGAGCTCATGACCAGCCCGGCGTGGTCGAGCCGGCGCAGGACCTGCGGGATGGCGGTGGCGCCCTCGTCGACGTAGAGGCGCAGCCCGCCCTCGTCGACGGTCTCCAGCTTGTTGAGGTATTCCTCGCTGTCGAGGAGTTGGGCGGCCTGCGGGGTGCTCGCCACGTCCAGGCCGACCAGCACGACGTCGCCGGAGATCTCCCGCTTCAGCTCGGCCGGGGTGCCCTCGGCGACCACCTCGCCGTGGTCCATGATCGCGATCCGGTCGCAGAGCGCGTCGGCCTCGTCGAGGTAGTGCGTGGTGATGAAGACGGTCATCCCCTCGGTACGCAGCCGACGGATCTCGTCCCACCTGTGCGCACGGCTCTGCGGGTCGAGGCCGGTGGTCGGCTCGTCGAGAAAGACGATCTTCGGCTCGTGGATGATGCCGAGGGCGATCTCCACCCGCCGCCGCTGGCCGCCCGAGTAGGTCTTGCACTTGCGGTCCGCGTACTCGGTGAGCTGGAAGGCTTCCAGGGCGCGGACCGCGCGGCGGTGCGCGTCGGCCTTGCCGATGCCGTACATCCGGGCGTGCAGGACGAGTTCCTCGCGGGCGGTGCTCTCGTCCCAGGTGCTGCCGCCCTGGGCGACGTAGCCGATCCGGCGGCGTACTTCGGCCGGGTCCTTGCGCAGGTCGGCGCCGGCGATGGTGGCCTCACCGCCGTCCGGCTCGATCAGCGTGGCGAGCATCCGCAGGGTGGTGGTCTTGCCGGCGCCGTTGGGGCCGAGGAAGCCGAAGATCTCTCCCGCCGGGACCTGGAGGTTCACCCCCCGGACGGCGTCGACCGTTTTCGTCTCCCGACCCTGCCGGGAGCGGAACGACTTCCGCAGCCCTCTGGTCTCGATCATCTTTACTCCTGGTCGTCCGGGCCGGGTGGTGCCGGCCGTCGTCTGCCCCCGTGACGCCATGCGGCGCGCTCCCGCCAACGGGCCGGAAGCAGGCTAACGCGATATAGCTTTTCTAGTCAACGTTGATTATTGCTTTTCTCGCCTGGTGACGGAGCGTCGTCGGTCGTGTCACCCTGCGGAGCGCCGTCGGTAAAGCCGGGCCAGACGTCCGCCCCCGTCAGCCCAGCAGGCAGGTACGACACCCCGGAGTCGATCCGCTCGGCGATCCGCCCGCACCACGCCATCTCCGCCTCGGCACGGGCCAACCACAGCTCGAACATCCAGGTCACGTGCACCGGTTTGCTGTTGCGCACCCAGTCGGAGTCCAACGAGGCACGCATCGACTCGACACCGGCACGCAGCAGATTCGCCCGGTTGCGCAGCGCCGCCGCCGCCTCCTCGCGGGGCATCGCCGGCAGGAACGAGAAGGCCGACGCGAACGGGTCCGGCACCTCGTGCAACTGCCACCACTGCGCCCGCAGCAACGTCTCGAACTCCTCGTCCCCCTTGGGCGTCACCTCGTACGTGGTGCGCGCCGGACGGGCACCGACCTGCTCGGTGGCGACCGTCCGCAACAGGCCCTCCTCGGTCAGCTTGCGCAACGCGTGGTAGATCGAGCCGGGCTGCACGTTCGCCCACTTGTCGGCACCCCAGCTCAACAGCTCGCGGCGCACGTCGTAGCCGTGCACGGGCTGCATCCACCGGACCAGCCCCAGGATCATCAACCGAGTCGCAGACACCACACAAGCGTAATAACCAAGTTTGACTAGTCGAGCACCCCACAGTGCGACATCCCACACTGAGTGATCGTTAGGGGGCCTCCGGGCTGCCGATACACTCCCGAGGCAACGACCCCGGGAGGAGCACCAGGTGCGCAAGGTACTCATCGCGAACCGTGGCGAGATCGCCGTCCGTGTCATCCGGGCCTGTCGCGACGCCGGCCTGGGCAGCGTCGCCGTCTACGCCGACTCCGACCGGGACGCCCTGCACGCCACCCTCGCCGACGAGGCGTACGCCCTCGGTGGTGACACCGCCGCCGACAGCTACCTGCGCATCGACAAGCTGATCGAGGTGGCCCGGCGGGCCGGCGCGGACGCCGTACACCCGGGTTACGGCTTCCTCTCCGAGAACGCCGACTTCGCCCAGGCCGTGCTGGACGCGGGCCTGACCTGGATCGGACCGACCCCGCAGGCGATCCGCGACCTCGGTGACAAGGTCACCGCCCGGCACATCGCCCAGCGGGCCGGCGCGCCCCTGGTCCCCGGCACCGCCGATCCGGTCGCCGACGCCGACGAGGTGACCGTCTTCGCCGTGGAGCACGGCCTGCCGGTCGCCATCAAGGCCGCCTTCGGCGGGGGCGGGCGGGGCCTCAAGGTGGCCCGCACCCTGGAGGAGATCCCGCACCTGTTCGAGTCGGCCACCCGGGAGGCGGTCGCCGCGTTCGGGCGCGGCGAGTGCTTCGTCGAGCGCTACCTCGACCAGCCCCGGCACGTCGAGGCGCAGGTCCTGGCCGACCGGCACGGCAACGTGGTCGTCGTCGGCACCCGGGACTGCTCCCTGCAACGACGGCACCAGAAGCTGGTCGAGGAGGCCCCCGCGCCGTTCCTCACCGACGCGCAGCGCCGCCAGATCCACGACAGCGCCAAGGCGATCTGCCGGGAGGCCGGCTACCACGGCGCGGGCACGGTGGAGTACCTGGTCGGCGCGGACG
>NZ_JBMDWU010000577.1:0-5437 GCF_048594385.1 Micromonospora sp.
ACGCCCAGTTCCTTCTTGCTCGGGGTGTAGCCCCGGGGGCGCGCGGCGGGTGGCTCCTCGGTCACCACCGGGGCGGTGGCGGAGGAGTCGGAGTCGGCGGACTTGCGGCGAAACAGCGACGGCACGAGGTGAAGGGTAGCCCTACGACGGCGCCCGGTGCACATCACGGGTGCACCGGGCGCTCGGTGGAGCGGGTCGGCCGGGCCGACGGCAGGGGTCGGGGCCGGTCGGGGGACGCGGCTGGTTACGGCCGCTCGACGTGCGCGCCGAGGTTGGCCAGCTTGGCCTCGAAGTCCTCGTAGCCCCGGTTGATCAGGTCGACGCCGTACACCCGGGAGGTGCCCTCGGCGGCGAGTGCCGCGATCAGGTGGCTGAAGCCGGCCCGCAGGTCGGGGATGACCAGGTCGGCGGCGTGCAGCTTGCTCGGGCCGGCGATCACCGCGGAGTGCTTGAAGTTACGTCGGCCGAACCGGCAGGGGGTGCCGCCGAGGCAGTCGCGGTAGACCTGGATGTTGGCGCCCATGGTGTTCAGCGCCTCGGTGTAGCCCAGGCGCTGCTCGTAGACCGTCTCGTGGACGATCGACAGCCCCCGGGCCTGGGTCAGCGCCACCACGAGGGGCTGCTGCCAGTCGGTCATGAAACCGGGGTGCACGTCGGTCTCCAGGGCCACCGCGTTCAGTTCGCCGCCCGGGTGCCAGAAGCGGATGCCACCCTCCTGGCCCGGGTCGCCGAGCTTCGGCGGGCGGGCGTCGGTGACCTCGTACTCGCCGCCGACGGAGCGGAAGACGTTCAGGAAGGTCATCATGTCGGCCTGCTGCGCGCCGAGCACCTCGACGTGGCCCCGGGTGGCCAGCGCCGCCGCCGCCCAGCTCGCCGCCTCGATCCGGTCGGGGATCGGCCGGTGGGTGTAGCCGTGCAGCTTCTTGACGCCCTGGATCTCGATCACCCGGTCGGTGTGCACCTTGATGATCGCGCCCATCTTCTGCAGGATGCAGATCAGGTCGATGATCTCGGGCTCGACGGCGGCGTTGCGCAGCTCGGTGACGCCCTCGGCCATCACCGCGGTCAGCAGCACCTGCTCGGTCGCGCCGACGCTCGGGTACGGCAGGGCGAACTTGGTGCCGTGCAGCCCGTTCGGCGCGGACAGGTGCAGACCCTCGGGGGTCTTGTCGACCGTCGCGCCGAACTCGCGCAGCGCCTGCAGGTGGAAGTCGATCGGGCGGGGGCCGATGTGGCAGCCGCCCAGGTCGGGGATGAAGGCGTGGCCGAGGCGGTGCAGCAGCGGGCCGCAGAACAGGATCGGGATCCGGCTGGACCCGGCGTGCACGTTGATCTGGTCGGTGCTGGCGCTCTCGACGTTGGACGGGTCGAAGACCAGCTCGCCGTCCTCGGTGCCGTCGGTCACCTTCACGCCGTGCAGGCCGAGCAGCCCGCGGACCACCTCGACGTCACGGATCTTGGGGACGTCGAACAGCCGGCTGGGCGAGTCGCCCAGCAGGGCCGCGACCATCGCCTTGGAGACCAGGTTCTTCGCGCCGCGCACGCGGATCCGCCCTTCGAGCGGGGTACCTCCGTGTACGACCAGGACGTCGTCCGTCAACGCAAACCTCCAGCGCGCGTCGGGTGGTGCGGGGTGAGTCGATGATGGGGCATGCTGTCCAGCTGTCCGGTACGAGCTGTCCAGGTACCCGGAGCGGGGCCGGCCCAAAACGGTCCCCGCGGTACGTCGCCCCGGCAGCATAGCCCTCCGTGACGAAATGCAAATTGGTCACCGCGCCGGTACGGGAACGAACCGGTGAATCCGGTACGTTCCCGTACCTCGGCGGTGACTTCGGGTAATCAGGCGGTGGCGGGTGGCGGGGTGTCGGCCCCCGGCAGCGCGAGCATCTGGTCCAGCGCGACCCGGGCGTGGTGCGCGGTGTCCGCGTCGACCGTGATCTGGTTGACCACCCGGCCGGCGACCAGCTCCTCCAACGCCCAGACCAGGTGCGGCAGGTCGATCCGGTTCATCGTGGAGCAGTAGCAGACCGCCTTGTCCAGGAACATGATCTGCTTGTCCGGGTGGGCCAGCGCCAGCCGGCGTACCAGGTTCAGCTCGGTGCCGACCGCCCACGCCGAGCCGGCCGGTGCCGCCTCGATCGCCTTGATGATGTATTCCGTCGAACCGACCTGGTCGGCGGCGGTGACCACCTCGTGGCGGCACTCCGGGTGCACCAGCACGGTCACCCCGGGCACCCGGGCCCGGACGTCCTGCACGCTGTCCAGGGTGAACCGGCCGTGCACCGAGCAGTGCCCCCGCCAGAGGATCATCTTCGCGTCGCGGACCTGCTCGGCGGTGAGCCCGCCGTTCGGCTTGTGCGGGTCGTAGAGCACGCAGTCGTCGAGCGAGTAGCCCAGCTCCAGCACGGCGGTGTTGCGGCCGAGGTGCTGGTCGGGCAGGAACAGCACCTTCGAACCCTGCGCGTACGCCCAGTCCAGCGCCCGCTTCGCGTTCGACGAGGTGCAGACCACGCCGCCGTTGCGGCCGACGAAGCCCTTGATGTCGGCCGAGGAGTTCATGTACGTCACCGGGACGGTGTCCGCCGCGACACCCAGGTCGGTCAGCACCTCCCAGGCCCGCTCGACCTGCGACAGCACCGCCATGTCGGCCATCGAACAACCGGCCGCCAGGTCGGGCAGGATGACCCGCTGCGCGTCGGTGGTGAGGATGTCGGCGCTCTCGGCCATGAAGTGCACGCCGCAGAAGACGATGTACTCCGCGTCCGGGCGGGCCGCCGCCTCCCGGGCCAGCTTGAACGAGTCGCCGGTGACGTCGGCGAACTGGATCACCTCGTCGCGCTGGTAGTGGTGGCCGAGGACGAACACCTTCGTGCCCAGCGCGGCCTTCGCCGCCGTCGCCCGGGCCACCAGGTCCGGGTCGCTCGGCGCCGGCAGGTCTCCCGGACACTCCACGCCACGCTCGGTGGCGGGGTCGCTGCCGCGGCCGAGGAGCAGCAGCGCGGTCGCCGTGTTGGAGGGTTCCACCCAGGTCGAAGTCACGTCCTCATGGTCCCACAACGGGGCGTTCGCACGACCGCTGCCGGTGTGGGCTGCCACACTGCCGCCGCGCCGATGTGGCCTGCCACACTCGGGGCATGCGCGTGCTGCTCTGTCCGGACAAGTTCGCCGGAACCCTGGAGGCCCCGGAGGTGGCCGCCGCCGTCGCCGCCGGGTGGCGCGAGGTCGACGACGCCGTCGAGCTGCTCATCCGTCCCCTCGCCGACGGGGGGCCGGGCTTCGTCACGGTGCTCGCGGGCGCGCTCGACGGCCGCCGGGTGGCGGTCCCGACGGTCGACCCGCTGGGCCGGCCCGTCACCGGTGAGATCCTGCTCACCGCCGACGGCGTCGGCTACCTGGAGAGCGCCCAGGCGTGCGGGCTGCACCTGCTGTCCGCCGCCGAACGCGACCCGAAGGCCACCACCTCGTACGGCCTCGGCGCGCTGGTCGCCGCCGCCGTCGAGCACGGAGCCCGCACGGTGGTGGTCGGGCTGGGCGGTTCCGGCACCAACGACGGCGGGGCCGGCCTGTTCGCCGCGCTCGGCGCGACCCCGCTCGACGACGCCGGCCGGGCCCTGCCGTACGGCGGGGCGGCGCTGGCCGCCGTCGCGGCCCTCGACGGGGTGCCCCGGCTGCGCGACGCCACCCTGGTCGCCGCCACCGACGTGGACAACCCGCTGCTCGGCCTGCACGGCGCGAGCAGCGTCTACGGCCCGCAGAAGGGCGCCGACCGGGCCGACGTGCTGCTGCTCGACGCCGCACTGGAGCGCTGGGCGGCGGTGCTGGAACGGGACCTGCCCGGCTGCCCGCCCGGCCTGGGCACGCTGCCCGGGGGCGGAGCGGCCGGCGGCCTCGGCGCGGCGATCCTCGCCCTCGGCGGGCGCTGCGAATCCGGCATCGACCTGGTCGGCCGGGCGATCGGGCTGGAGGCCGCACTTGACGACTGCGATCTGGTGATCACCGGGGAGGGCTCGTTCGACCACCAGTCGCTGCGCGGCAAGGTGGTCGCCGGGGTGGCCGGGGCGGCCCGCGACCGGGGGGTGCCCTGCGTGGTGCTGGCGGGGCGGGTGAGCACCGGCCGGCGGGAGGCCGCCTCCGCCGGGGTGACCGAGGCGTACAGCCTGGTGGAGCACTTCGGCGGTGAGGAACGCGGCGGGGTGGCGGCGGCGATGGGCCGGCCCGCCGAGGGGCTGCGGGCGCTCGGCGCGCGGCGGGCCCGGCAGTGGAGCCGCTGAGCTGTCGGGGCGGCTCCGCCGGTGGCCCGGTGGCCGGGCCACCGCGGGCGGCCGGCGGTGGCGATCGCGCCGGCCGGGTGGGTTCCGCCGGGGCGGCGTACCATCGGAGCTGGACCACACCGGGAATCACTGGGCGACGCGTGCTGTTGGCCAGGGTGTCCGGACCCATACCGCGCAGGGAGATTTCCACGTGACCACGCCAGCGCAGACCGACTCGACCGAGGCCCAGGCCCCTACTTCCGTCGTCCTCACCGACGTCGCGGCGCAGAAGGTCAAGGCCCTGATCGAGCAGGAAGGCCGCGACGACCTGCGGCTCCGGGTCGCGGTGCAGCCGGGTGGCTGCTCCGGCCTGCGGTACCAGCTCTTCTTCGACGAGCGCTCGCTCGACGGTGACGTCGTCACCGACTTCGACGGCGTCGGCGTCGTCGTCGACCGGATGAGCGCCCCCTACCTGGCCGGGGCGACCATCGATTTCGCCGACCGGATCGACGCCCAGGGCTTCACCATCGACAACCCCAACGCGGGCAGCTCCTGCGCCTGCGGCGACTCGTTCAGCTGAGTCCCGGTCCGTCCGAGGGGGCCGTCCCGCGCCGGGACGGCCCCCTGGTCGTTCCGCCCGGACCGGTAGGCTGACCCGCGCCGTGCTCCCGACCCCGAGGGTTGACATGAAGATCGCCGTGACCGGCTCGATCGCGACCGACCACCTGATGAGCTTCCCGGGTCGCTTCGCCGACCAGCTCATCGCCGACCAGCTGCACAAGGTGTCGCTCTCCTTCCTGGTGGACGACCTGGTGCTGCGTCGGGGCGGGGTGGCCGCCAACATCGCCTTCGGCATGGGGCAGCTCGGGCTGAGTCCGATCCTGCTCGGCGCGGTCGGCGCCGACTTCGCCGACTACCGCTCCTGGCTGGAGCGGCACGGCGTCGACTGTGACTCGGTGCACGTCAGTGAGGTGGCGCACACCGCCCGCTTCGTCTGCACCACCGACACCGACATGTGCCAGATCGCCTCGTTCTACGCGGGCGCGATGAGTGAGGCCCGCAACATCGAGCTGGGCCCCGTCGCGGACCGGCTCGGCGGCCTCGACCTGGTCATGGTCCGCGCGAACGACCCGGAGGCGATGAACCGGCACTCGGCCGAGTGCCGGGACCGGGGCTACGCCTTCGTC
>NZ_JBMDWU010000578.1:0-5720 GCF_048594385.1 Micromonospora sp.
CAGCGCCTCGATCGCGATCCGGCCCATCGCCGAGCCGGGTGACGTCATCGCGGTCAGCGCCGGGGTGGCCAGCTCGGCGACCTGCGGCGAGGTGACCATCGAGACCACCGACACGTCGTCGGGCACGCTCAGCCCCCGCGCGGTCAACTCGCCGAGGATGCCGAAGATCGCCGTCTCGTTCATGGCCAGCACGGCCGTCAGGCCCGGCGTCCGTGCGACGGCGGCGGCCAGCGCGGCCCGCCCACCGGCGGCGCTGTCCTGCGCCGGGATCATGACCGGCTCCAGGCCATGGCCGGTCATCGCCGTGACGAACGCGTCCCGGGTCCGCAACGCCGGCCCGTAACCGCTGGCCAGGGTCTCGGCCGAGTGGTTGACGTAGACGATCTGCCGGTGCCCCAGGCCGACCAGGTGCGCCACCGCCTCCCGCACCGTCTGCTCGAAGTCGATGTCGACGTAGGAGAGGCCGTCGGTGTCCCCGGTGCGTCCGATCAGCACCAGCGGCACCCCGGCCTGCTGGAGCGCGTCGACCCGCTCGTCGGCGAGCTGCACCTCCATCAGCACCACACCGTCGAACATCCGCTGGCTGGCCAGCCGGCGCAGCTCGTCGAGGTCGCCGCCCCCACCGACGGGCGACAGCACCAGGTGGTAGCCGACGGCGCTGGCCGCCGCGGCGGCCCCGGTGACGAACGCCGCCTCGGTCGCGCCGAGCCCGCGCTCGTCCATCGGCAGCAGCAGGCCCAGGATCCGGCTGCGCCGGCTGGCCAGGCCCCGGGCCATCGCGTTGGGCTGGTAGTCGAGCTGCGTCATGGCGGCGAGCACCTTGGCCCGGGTCGCCTGGGAGATCGGCCGGGCCCCGGTGAGGACGTAGGACACGGTGCTGACCGAGACCTGCGCCAGGCGGGCGACGTCGTGCATGGTGGCCATCGCGCACCTCCTCCGGTCAGGCGGGGAACCGCACGTGAGTGATCGTCGAAGCGGTTCGACGAAGCGGTTCGACAGACGCTAAGCCCCCTGTTACGGCGACGTCAATAGCCGATGTCGAACGGGGGTCGCCGCCCGGGTGGGGTGGACCGTCGCCGGGGCCGGGGACGGGCGGAGGTTTCCGGCGTGATCCTGGTCCGCTCCGTAGTAGGTGTCACTTCCTGTCACCTACTGCGGCGAGTCTTGTTCTCGAGCCGGTCGGGCACGCCGCCCCGGCGGGTGTCCGGCCTGGTCGCCCTACCCCGTCCGGTGGCCCTGCCGGCCGTCTGACACCCGCCGACCCCATCGGGAACAACCACAAGGAGCCCTCATGGCCATCACCACGACCACGCACCTGAACTTCCGCGGCGAGGCCCGCGCGGCGCTGGAGTTCTACCGGTCCGTCTTCGGCGGTCACCTCACCGTCGTCGCCTATCGCGACTTCGGCATGCCCGGTGACCTGCCCGACGCCGACAGGGTCGTCTTCGGTCAGGTCACCGCCGACAACGGCTTCACGATCATGGCCTACGACGTCCCCGGCCCGGGGCCCGCCGCGGTGCCGGCCGTGGCCACCTCCCGCGAGCACGGCATGACCCTGACCGGTGAGCGGTTCTTCGTCTGCGTCCGCGGCGAAACCGCCGACGAGGTCAGCGCGCTGTGGGACGGGCTCGCCGACGGCGCCGAGATCATCGAGAGGTTCGGTCCCTCCCTGTGGACCCCGGGCTTCGGGATGCTGACCGACCGGTTCGGCGTCACCTGGATCCTCGACGTCGCCGTGGCCTACTCCCACTGACCCGACGCACCTCCCGCGGTCCGGGGCCGCCCGACACCCCGACTTCGGTCGGGGCGACCCTTGCCTGCCCCGGCACTCTCGGCCATCCCGGGAGTGCCGGTACCCGCCGCCTCTGTACCGTCTGATCTGGACGCCGGCGCCCGGACGGGGTGCCTGTTGCGGGGCCACCGGTGGTGCGGACGGCGAGCGCGGCAGGCCCACTGTGGACTCCGGCGGCTTCCGCCGAGCGGGCGGCCAGAGCCGGGATGGTCGGGGCCGGCCGTCCGGGGTCGCGGCGTTCGACCTCGGCCGTCAGGCGGTGGGCGGAGCGGTGCTGTGCCGTACCGCAAGCGTCGTGGCCAGCTCGATCCCGGTCTGCGCGGGCCGCTCGCCCCGGCTTAGCGCGAGCACCATCCCGGTGGCGGTGACCGCCATCTGGCCCAGCGGCCGGTGGACCGTGGTCAGCGGCGGGTCCAACTGGGCGGCGACGGGCAGGTCGTCGAAGCCGATGACGCTGAGATCCTCCGGGATGCGCAGGCCGGCTGCCCGCGCAGCCTGGTAGACGCCCACCGCCTGCAGGTCGTTGCCGGTGACGACCGCGGTCGGCCGGTCCGGACGGGCCAGCAGGTCGCGGGCGGCCGACCGGCCGCCCTCCCGGGTCAGGTCCTGCCGGGTCACGAGCGCCGGCTGCCCGGTGTGGCCGGCTTCCTCCAGCGCGGACCGGTGGCCGTCGAAGCGCGCCCGGCGGGACAGCACGTGGTCGGGTCCGGTGACCGCCGCGATGCGGCGGTGCCCCAGGCGGAGCAGGTGCCGGGTGGCCGCCCGACCACCCGACCAGTTCGTCGCCCCGACGAACGGCACGTCCTCGGACAGCTCGCCGCTGGGGTCGACGACCACGAAGGGGATCGCGTGCCGGCGGAGCCGGTCCCGCGCGTCGGCGTCGAGCTGCCCGACGGCCACCACACCGAGGGAACGGCGCGACATCGCGTGGTCGAGCCAGTACCGCCCCGGGTCGTCGTCGGGGCCGGATCCGGACAGCACCACACCGAGCTGGCGCTCGCGGGCGACCTGCTGGACGCCCTGGATGATCTCGATGCCCGGCAGGTCCCCGCTCTGCTCGAAGACCAGCTCGATGGTGGTGCCGCCGGCCGGTGGACCGGACTTGCGGTAGCCGTACTCGCTGATCAACGACTCGACCCGGGCCCGGGTGCCCGGCGCCACCCCGGTCCGGCCGTTGATCACCTTCGACACGGTCGGCACGGACACGCCGGCCGTCCTGGCGATGTGGGAGATGGTCACCGGCCGCGGTGGGTCGGCTGCCGAGCGCCTCGACGACATGCCCGGTCCCCCTTCCTGCCGGTGCGCGGGTCCGGCCGGCGCAAGCCGCCCCGGGCGGACGCCGGCCGTCGGGGCGAGCGTAGCGGGTCCGCCGCCCAGGCCGGCGGTCGGCGCGAGGGGGACAGGTGGCGGCGGTCGACAGTGGTTCACCTCGCGGGTCGGACCGGCGTCGCATCGGCGCGGTCGATGGAAAGTTTCAGAGTTTCGATCCGATAGTTTCCCATCAGAAACCTGCCTGTCATTGACGAACATCCATGTCAGGCGTAGCGTCCGCTGTGGAAATGTTTCTTGGCGGGGCCCGTTTCCTGCTCCGTGTCCCCGCTGCGAAGAAACCGGGCGCGCGGCGAACGACACGGAGGGGCCCGTCGGGACCGGAGCGGGTCCCGCCCCACGCCGGAGGTCGCGCGCCGACGCCGGTCCGCCTGTGGCAGGCGGTCGTCCGGGCGCACCCGGTCCATCCCCCGAGAAGGGTCCCCATGAAGAACAGACGCCTCGCGATCTGGGCAACGATCGCTCTCCTCGCCGTCGGTGGTGTCGCGACCGGCGCGGTGGTTGCACCGGTCCACGGTGCGACCGCGGCAGCCGCGAACGACTCGTCCGGTGCGGCCGCCGGCGGCTGCGTCGCCGATCCCGCCCTGCGCGGCGCGACGACGAGCACGCTCTACACCGTCACGGCGGACGCCACCCCGCTGTTCGTCGAGAAGATGACCAAGTACGCCCCGGAGATGCAGGTGCACCACGCGCACTGCTCGATGGCGGCGGCGGGGACCGCCCAGTTCTCGGTCACCGTCGCCGAGGGCTTCAGTTCGTACACCGTCAGCCCCAAGAGCCGGAAACTCGCCGTCGCCCGCAGCGGCAACACGATCAGCTTCACCAGCGGCCCCAACTACCTGATCGTCCAGTTCGACGCCAAGGAGTTGCTGTTCGTCCTGATCGACGCGCCCGAGGCGGACGCGCCGCAGGTGGGCGACGCCGACGTCAAGAACCTGGCCGACTACGGCGTCGACAACACCGGGGGGACGCTGGTCACCTCCAAGATCCAGAGTGCCATCAACGCCGCATCCGGGGCCACCCGCAACGTCCTGTACGTGCCGCCGGGCCGGTACCAGGTGGGTGAGCTGTGGATGAGGAGCAACATGACCCTCTACCTGGCCGCCGGTGCGGTCCTCTACGGCTCGAACCAGAAGGCGGACTTCAACACCGGCAGCGGCGGGGTGAACATCGAGGGCATGCAGCACGCCTCGCTGCGGATGTACCAGGTGCGCAACGCGAAACTGCTGGGCCGTGGGGTCATCGACGGCAACGGCAAGTACCTGCGGGCCCAGGGCATCAACCTGGCCGTGCTGAAGATCGAGGAGAGCTCCGACATCCTGGTCGACGGCGTCACCGTCCGCGACTCCAGCTACTGGAACACGCTCGTCTACCGCAGCGACAGGGTCACCATCCGGAACTACAAGCTGATCAACTGCCGGCCCACGTCGGGGTACAACAACACCGACGGCGTGGACTTCGACGAGTCGACCAACAGCCTGCTGTCGAACGCGTTCCTCTACACGGGCGACGACAACATGGCGACCAAGAACGAGTTCGCCAACAGCGGCACGGTCAACACCAGGAACGTCGTGCACGAGCACGTCGTCTGCTACAGCAACTCCGCCTGCGCGAAGATCGGCACCAAGACCGAGGGAACGTCGATGGACGGGATCGTCTTCCGCGACATCGACGTGGTGAAGGCGGGACGCTCGATGGTGATCGACGCGGTCGACACCGCCGTCGTGTCCAACACCCGGTGGGAGGACGTCCGGGTCGAACAGACCGACAGCCTGATCGACCTGCAGGAGGACCGTCCGCCGTCCTGGCGGACGGTGAAGAACACCTCGACGATCCGCAACGCCTACTTCACCAACATCTCATCGGACGTGAAGAAGGTCGTCAACCTGCACGGACGGTCCTCGACCGTCAACATCAGCGGCGTGCACTTCACCAACTTCACCGTCCAGGGTCGACCGGTCACCAGCCAGACCGACGCGGACGCGAGTTGGAACATCAACTCCTACGTCGCGAACATCACCTTCGCCACGGCGCCGCCGACCACCCCGCCCTCGACCACCCCGCCGCCCACCACCCCGCCCCCGACGACGCCGCCCCCCACCACGCCGCCGCCGACCACGCCGCCGGGCCAGTCCGGCGACTGCGCGGTGGGCTACACGATGAACTCCTGGAACGACGGGTTCACCGCCAGCATCCGCATCACCAACCGTGGCACGTCGGCGATCAACGGGTGGACCCTGGCGTTCACCCTGCCCACCGGGCAGACGCTCACCAACGGCTGGAACGCCGCCTACACCGGCGCCGGCGGCCAGGTCTCCGCCCGCAACGTCTCGTACAACGCGACGCTGGCGGCCGGCGAGTCCACCGACATCGGCTTCCAGGCCACCCACACCGGCAACACCGGTCGGCCCGACTCCTTCACCCTCAACGGGGTCAGCTGCGCCGTCTCCTGACGCGACCGTCGCACCGGCCGGTGTGACCGCCTCCCCGCGGGGGTGCGGGGCCACCGGCCGGTCGTGGGTGCCCGCCCGGCCCGGGGACCCCGCCGGGGGGCCCGACCGGGGGGCGGGCCCAGGTCGCCCCGGTCGGGGTCGGGTAC
>NZ_JBMDWU010000579.1:0-3041 GCF_048594385.1 Micromonospora sp.
AACAGACAGTGTCCATCCCCGATACTTTTCCATTGAATTCATTTCGGGGGTGATGCTGGGGGTTTGTCTGTTTGTGTTTTCCATAATCCCTTTTTGCTTTTTCTTTCAAGCGGGCGGGGCGGTCTCCACGCCGCCCCTACCGGCCTGCACCCCTCCCCACCCGACCGCGCACGCCTTCCAGCCCACCTGCGGGCTGCTGAGCGGCGGCGGTGCTCGGTGATCAAGAGGTTGAGGTCAGGAACGGGCGCTGGGATGACGCAAACCTCTTGATCACCGGGGGCAGAGCCGGGGCAGAGCCGGGGGCAGGGCCGGGGCAGCGGCGGGGCGGGGCCGGGACGGAGTGGGGGCGGGCCGGGGAGGGAGGGGAGGCGGGCGGGGTGGGTAGGCTCGATGGGGGAAGGGAGCGTGGGCTGGTGAAGGTTCTGGCGGCGATGTCGGGCGGGGTGGACTCCGCCGTCGCGGCGGCGCGGGCGGTGGACGCCGGGCACGACGTGACCGGGGTGCACCTGGCGCTGTCCCGCAACCCGCAGACCTTCCGCACCGGGGCCCGGGGGTGCTGCACCCTGGAGGATTCCCGGGACGCGCGCCGGGCCGCCGACGTCATCGGCATCCCCTTCTACGTGTGGGACATGGCCGAGCGCTTCCACGCCGACGTGGTGGACGACTTCGTCGCCGAGTACGCGGCCGGGCGTACCCCGAATCCGTGCCTGCGCTGCAACGAGAAGATTAAGTTCGCGGCGGTGCTGGACCGGGCCGTGGCCCTCGGCTTCGACGCCGTGGTCACCGGCCACCACGCCCGGCTCGGCCCCGACGGGCTGCTGCGTCGCAGCGTCGACCTTGCCAAGGACCAGTCGTACGTGCTGGCGGTGCTCACCCGCGCGCAGCTCGACCGGGCGATGTTCCCGCTCGGCGACGCCACCAAGGCCGAGGTCCGGGCCGAGGCGGCCCGGCGTGACCTGGCGGTGGCCGAGAAGCCCGACTCGCACGACATCTGCTTCATCGCCGACGGCGACACCCGGGGGTTCCTCGCCGGCCGGCTCGGCGAGACGCCCGGCGCGGTGGTCGACGCGCTGACCGGCGCGGTCGTCGGCAGTCACACCGGCGCGTACGCCTACACGGTGGGCCAGCGACGCGGCCTGCACCTGGACCGGCCGGCCCCGGACGGGCGACCCCGGTACGTGCTGTCCATCACCCCGAAGACCAACACGGTCACCGTCGGCCCCGCCGAGGCGCTGGAGGTCTCGCTGGTCCGCGCCACCCGTCCGGTCTGGACCGGGGACGACCTGCCGGCCGCGCCGATCGCCTGCGAGGTGCAGTTGCGGGCGCACGGCGACGTCGTACCGGCCACCGTGACCGTGGACGGCGACGGCCTCACCGCCGAGCTGCGCCGGCCGGTACGCGGGGTGGCCGCCGGCCAGGCCGTGGTGGCGTACCGGCCGGACCCGGCGGGGGACGTGGTGCTCGGCTCCGCCACCATCTCCGGCTGACCCACCGGCCGGTTGTGTCGACCGTCGCCGGCTACCCTTCGGCCGTGACCCAACAGCAGCTCTGGCCCTGGCCGGCGGGTGCGGCGACCGGCATCGGTTCGCTGCCCGGCACCGACATCGCCGAGGCGCAACGGATCGTCCTGGGTGAACTGCCCGCCCTGCCCCACCTGCCGGAACTGCCCGCCCGGGGGCCGGGTGCCGACCTGATCGGGCGTACCGGCGGGCTGCTCGTGGAGCTGCCGGTCGAGCTGTACGCCGCCCGCTGGCGGATCGCCCCCCGTCCCGGTCGGGACCTGCGCCGCGCCCGGGACCTGATGGAACGTGACCTCGACCAGCTCGCCGAGCAGGCCGAGTCGTACGCCGGGCCGGTGAAGGTGCAGGCGGCCGGGCCGTTCACCATGGCCACGGCGGTGGAGTTGCCGATCGGCGGGCGGCTGCTGCGTGACCCGGGCGCGGTGCGGGAGCTGACCGCGTCCCTGGCCGAGGGGTTGCGGCTGCACGTCGAGGCGGTGACCCGGCGGCTGCCCCGGGCGTCGGTGCTGCTCCAACTCGACGAGCCGTCGCTGCCGGCGGCGCTCGCCGGTCGGGTCCGCACCGAGAGCGGCCTGGGCACGTACCGGCCGGTCGACACCGCCGTCGCGCGTACCCTGCTCGGCGAGGTGATCACGGCGGTCGGGGTGCCGACGGTGGTGCACTGCTGCGCCCCGGACGTGCCGCTGGAGCTGATCCGTACCGCCGGGGCGGTCGGGGCGGCGCTGGACCTCGCCCTGCTCACCGACCTGGACCCGCTGGGCGAGGCGATCGACGCCGGCCTCGGCCTGCTGGCCGGGGTGGCACCGACCCTGCCGCCGTCGGCCGGCGTCGCACCGACCTCGGCGCAGCTCGCCGACCGGGTACGCGGACTCTGGGACCGGCTCGGCTTTCCGCGCCGCCAACTCGCCGAGCAGGTGGTGGTCACCCCCGCCTGCGGGCTGGCCGGCGCCACCCCCGGGTACGCCCGCGCGGTGCTCACCGCCTGCCGGGACGCGGGGCGGCGGCTGCACGAGGTGTGAGGTTTCCCGTCGTACCCGGTGGGCAGGATGGCGGCCATGATTGGACAACTGCGTACCGTGGCCATCGACTGCCCCGACCCCCGGGCGCTGGCCGGCTTCTACGCGGAGCTGCTCGGCCTGCCCCTGGTCGAGGAGGACTCCGACGGTAACGAGTGGGTGGTGCTCGGCGGTCCGGTCGGGCACCAGCCCCGGCTCGCCTTCCAGCAGGCGCCCGACCTGGTCCCCCCGGCCTGGCCTGATCCGGCGCGTCCGCAGCAGCTCCACCTCGACGTCACGGTCGACGACATCGAGGTGGCCGAGAAGGCGGCGCTCGCCCTGGGCGCCCGGCGGCTGCCCGGCGAGGGCGACGGCTTCCGGGTGTACGCCGACCCGGTGGGCCACCCGTTCTGCCTCTGCTGGGACTGACCCTCCGGGGAGCACGTCCCCGCGTCGGGCGGGTCGGGCCACCGGTCGGGCCGGCCCCCCCCCCCTGCCCGGGGGGGGGCGGCGGGGGCAGGACGGG
>NZ_JBMDWU010000058.1:0-1520 GCF_048594385.1 Micromonospora sp.
GGTGGGGGGTGGCCCGGGGAGCGGGTGGAGGTCAGGAGGCGCGGTGGGCTTGGATGGCGCGGCGTTTGGCGAGGCGGTGGGCGCGGCGGATCTCGGCTTCCTTGTAGCGGCGTTCGTCCTCGGCGGTCTCCGTGAGCACCGGCCGGACCGCCCGGGGCGCGCCGCCCACGTCCACCCCCACGAAGACGAGGTACGCGGTGGCCACCCGGACCGGTTCGTCCTCGGCCGAGTCCCACCGCTCGGCGACCACCGTCACGCCCACCTCCATCGAGGTGTTGCCGGTCCAGTTGACCTGGGCGTGGGCGTGCACCAGATCGCCCACCCGGACGGGTTCGGAGAAGACGATCTCGTCGATCGAGGCGGTCACCGCCGTGCCGCCGCTGTGCCGGGCCGCCGCCGCCCCGGCCACGTCGTCGACGAACTTCATCAACACCCCACCGTGCACGGTCCCGTACAGATTGACATCGACAGCGGTCATGATGCGACTCAGCGTGACCCGGGAGTACGACGTCGGCTTGCCGGCAGGGGTGGTGGGGTGCTCGGTCATGGCAGAAACGGTACGGTGCGCCAATGCGACATCTCTGGAGCTTCCTCGCCGGGTTGGTGGTGGCGCCCGTCACGTGGGTGTTGATCACTCTCGGGCAGGACGGGTCGGGCCGCACCGTGGACCGCTGGGTGGAGATCGGCACGTACAGCACGGCCAACCTGATCGAGCCGGCCGTCTACCTCGGCGTCGCCGGCATCCTGCTCGGCCTGGTCGGCACGCTGCGCACCTCGCCGGTCGGCCCGCTCGTCGCCGGGCTGCTGCTGGTCACCCCGTACGTCGGGATGTTCATCGCACCGTTCACCGTGCTCGACCGGATCCCGAGCGACTGGAAGGTGCTCGGTGACCCGCTGCCGCTGCGTCAGCCGGTGCAGGACGGCACCCTGTTCCTGATCGGCCTGCTGCTGCTGATGGCCGTGTTCAGCGCCCAGCGGTGGCGGCGCTGGCCGCAGCCGGCGACCGGCGCGGAACCGGCCCCGGCCGACGACGACACCCCGCCGCCGCCCAGTTTCACCACGAGCGACTGGCCGCCGCCCCCACCGGCCCGCAGCGAGCCGGACACCGCCCCGCTCACCCTGGGCTACCCCGATCTGGACACCCCCACCGAGCCGCTGCCCCGGCGGACCAGCAGCGAGTCGCCGTGGTCCGCGCCGCCGCGCTACGGCGCGAAGCCGGAGAACAGCACCGACAACCGTTGACGTCGCCGGGTGGGCCGGGCTGGAGCCGGCCCACCCGCACCCCGATGATCGCGGCCGGGTCGCTGTCAGGATGGCCCGGCTCCAGTCAGGCGCCGACCACCTGCGCGGCAGGCGTCCGCCACGGAGGAGTTACGCGTCCGCCCGTCAGTCCTTGAGGAGTTGGCGGGCCATGACGATGCGTTGGACCTGGTTGGTGCCTTCGTAGATTTGGGTGATCTTGGCGTCGCGCATCATGCGTTCGACGGGGTAGTCGCGGGTGTAGCCGTAGCCGCCGAGGA
>NZ_JBMDWU010000580.1:0-2199 GCF_048594385.1 Micromonospora sp.
CCCGGTTCGTGGAGATCGGGCCGGACAGTGTGCTCACCGCGATGGTCGCCGACTGCGTCGACGACGCGGTGGCGATTGCGTTGCAGCGTCGCGACCGGGAGCAGGTGGCCGCGTACGCCACCGGGATGGCGCAGGCGTGGACCACCGGCGTCGACCTCGACTGGACGGCCGTGCACCCCGCCGCCCGGCAGGTCGACCTGCCCACCTACGCCTTCCAACGCCAGCACTACTGGCTGTACGACCCGGCCCTCGTCGGCGCCGGCCTGCTCGCCGCCGCCCACCCACTGCTCGATGCTGCCGTGCCGCTGGCCAACACCGACGGTGTCGTCTTCACCGGCCGGTGGTCGCTGCACACCCACCCGTGGCTCGCCGACCACGCCGTCGGCGGAACCGTCGTGTTCCCCGGCACCGGCCTCGTCGAACTCGCCATCCACGCCGGTGACCAGGTCGGCGTCGGCCTGCTCGACGAACTGACCCTGCACGCGCCGCTCGTCGTCCCCGCCGCCGGCAGCGTCGAGGTGCAGGTCGCCGTGGAGACGCCCGACCCGACCGGCCGCCGGGCCGTCCTGGTGCACTCCCGGGAACGCGACGACGTCCCGTGGACCCGGCACGCCACCGGCGTCCTCACCGCCGGGGACAACCCCGGCGTCGCCCTCACCGCGTGGCCCCCCGCCGACGCCGAGCCGCTGCCGCTGGCCGGTCTCTACGACGACCTCGCCACCGGCGGCCTCGACTACGGCCCCGTCTTCCAGGGCCTACGCCGTGCCTGGCGGGCCGGTGACGAACTCTTCGCCGAGGTCGACCTCCCCGACGGTACGGAGAGCGACGGCTACGGCCTGCACCCGGCCCTGTTCGACGCCGGCCTGCACGTCCTCACCCGCGCCGACGGCGACACCCCCCGGGGCCTGCCGTTCGCCTGGTCGGGGGTGACGCTGCACGCCACCGGCGCGACCAGCCTGCGGGTCCGGCTCACCCCGGCCGGCAGCGGGGTCCGGATCGCGGTCGCCGACGCGGTCGGCGCGCCCGTGGCCACCGTACGGTCGCTGGTGCTCCGCCCGGTGCAGGTCACCGCCGGCGCCGGCGTCGCCGACGCGCTCTTCGGCCTGGACTGGCAACCGGTCACCGTCACCCCGACCGCCACCACCTGGACCTGGCACCCCGACACCGTCGGTGCCACCCCGACCGGCCCGACCGACGGCGGCTCCGCCGACGCGGTGGTGCTGCGGGCCGGCGGCACCGCCGACGTGCACGCCGAGGTGCACCGGGTGCTCGCGGTCACCCAGCGCTGGCTGGCCGGGGACGACCCCGCGCCGCTTGTCGTCCTCACCCGCCACGCCGTCGGCGACGACGTGACCGACCTGGCCGGCGCGGCGGTCTGGGGGCTGCTGCGCTCCGCGCAGGCGGAGAACCCCGACCGCATCCTGCTCGTCGACGCCGACACCGACCGGCCCGACGACGTCCTGCCGGCGGCCCTGGCGGCCGGCGACCCGCAGGTGTCGATCCGCGACGGCGTCGTCCGGGTGCCCCGGATCGTCCGCCGGACCCTCCCGGCGACCCCGTCGGACGCCCCGCTCTACGGCAGCGGCACGGTGCTGGTCACCGGCGCGACCGGTGCCCTCGGCGCGGCCGTGGCCCGGCACCTGGTGACGGCGCACGCCGTGCCGAGGCTGCTGCTCCTGTCGCGCAGCGGCACGGCCGCCGCCGGTGCCGACGACCTCGTCGCCGAGCTGACCGCCGCCGGCGCGCGGGTCGACCTGGTCGCCTGCGACGTGGCCGACCGGGACCAGCTGACCGCCGTCCTGGCCGACGTTCCGGACCTGTCGGCCGTGGTGCACACCGCAGGCGTGCTCGACGACGGCGTGGTGTCGTCGCTGACCCCGGAGCGGGTCTCGGCGGTGCTGCGGCCCAAGGTGAACGCGGCGTGGCTGCTCGACGAGCTGACCCGGGACCGGGACCTGTCGGCGTTCGTGCTGTTCTCGTCGCTGTCCGGGGTGCTGGGTGCGCCGGGGCAGGGCAACTACGCGGCGGCGAACGCGTTCCTCGACGCGTTGGCGGTGTCCCGTCGGGCCGCCGGGTTGCCGGCGGTGTCGTTGGCGTGGGGCCTGTGGGGCGAGGGTTCGGCGATGACCGACCGGCTCGGCGACGCCGACCGGGAGCGGATGTCCCGGGGCGGGGTGCTGCCGCTGGCCACCGCCGACG
>NZ_JBMDWU010000581.1:0-2788 GCF_048594385.1 Micromonospora sp.
GGGGGGGTGCCGGGGGGGGGGGGGGGGGCGCCCCGCCCCCCCCCCCCCCCCCCCCGACCCCCGGGTGCCCGGACGACGGGCGGCGCTGCGGGGGTGCCCGGACGACGGGCGGTGTTCTAGGGTGCCGGAATGACGAGCGAACCCCGGGAGGCGGAATCCCGCATCGGGCCGGTCGGCGCGCTGCTCTGCCGGCTGGTCTTCGTGGCCATCTGCCTGCCCGGCCCGATCCTGCTCGCCGCCGACGTGACCGGCAACCTGCCGTTGTCCACCGGGGAGCGCTGGGGAACCGTCGCCGGCGGGGTGTTCACCACGATCGTCGGGTTCGGCTTCGGTATCTTCGGCTGGCGGGTGGTCGACCGGTCCCGCAGCGACGCCCGCCGGCTCGACGCCACCGGGGTCGCCGCCACCGCCGAGATCCTCACCGTGGCGCACCACCTCGGCGGGGAGAGCCCGGAACTCGACCTGCACGTGCGGATCAGCGGGCCCGGCTTCGCCCCCTTCGAGGCGGACACGGTCCGGCCCGACGACCCGGGACTCGTGCCCGGCAGGCTGCTGACCGCCGTCGTGGACCCGACGAGCCGGCTCTACCGGGTCCAGTGACGACAGGGCTCAGGTGCCGACGGGCCCGGGGCGGTGGCGGCCGGTTCAGGACGGGCCGCGCAGGTCCTCCTCGATCCGCCCGGCCGTAGCCAGCAACGGTGGGAGCAGTTCCCGCCGGATCAGCTCGAACGACCCCCGGCTGGCGTGTGCGGACAGGTTCACCGCCGCCACCACCGACCCGTGCGGGCCGTGGATCGGCGCGGCCAGCGACCGCAACCCCTCCTCCAGTTCCTGGTCCACGATCGCGTACCCCTGGGCGGCGATCTTCGTCAGAATCGCCCGCAGCTTCGCCGGGTCGGTGACGGTCCGCCGGGTCAACTGTTGCAGCCGCGCGGTGGCGAGGTAGTCGTCCAGCCGGTCTGCGGGTTGCGCCGCGAGCAGCACCCGACCCATCGACGTGGCGTACGCGGGGAACCGGGTGCCGACGCTGATCCCCACCGTCATGATCCGTCGGGTGGGCACCCGGGCGACGTAGACCACCTCGTCGCCGTCGAGCACCGACACCGAGCACGACTCGTGCACCTGCGCGACCAGCGCCTCCATGTGCGGTTGGGCGATCTCGGGCAGGCCCAGGCCGGACAGGTAGGCGTAGCCGAGGGCGAGGATCCGCGCCCGCAGCGAGAACAGCCGGCCGTCGGTGTGCACGTACCCCAGGTCGACCAGGGTGAGCAGGAACCGGCGGGCCGCGGCCCGGGTCAGCCCGGTACGGCGGGCCACGTCACTCAGGGTGAGCTGCGGATGCTCGGCGTCGAACGCCCGGATCACCGCGAGCCCGCGCTCCAGCGACTGCACGAACTCCGGTGACCGTGCCGCCTGACCGCCCACCTCACCCAGCCTCCCGCCGCAGGGCCTCCCGGGCCACCGTGAACGCCCGGTTCGCCGCCGGTACGCCAGCGTAGACGCCCACCTGGAGCAGGATCTCCGCCACCTCCTGTTCGGTCAGCCCGTTGCCCAGCGCGGCCCGCACGTGCATCGCCAGCTCCTCCTCGTGGCGCAGGGCGGCGAGCACCGCGAGGGTGACGCAGCTACGGGTACGCCGGTCGAGGCCGGGCCGGGTCCACACCTCACCCCAGGCGTAGCGGGTGATGAAGTCCTGGAAGTCGGCGGTGAACGCGTCGGTGCCGGCGACCGCGCGGTCGACGTGCGCGTCACCGAGCACCTGCCGGCGTACGGTCATGCCGGCCTCGTGCCGTTCGCGGTCGTCCATCAGTCACCCGCCTGGTCGAAGTGGTCCCGCAGGAGTCGGCCCACCGGCCCGGGTCGCTCGACGTTGGCCAGGTGCGCCGCCGCGTCGAGGACGACCAGCCGCGCCCCGGGGACCAGGTCGACGATCTCCCGGGCGTGCCCGACGGGGATCGCCGGGTCGTCCGCACCCGCGACGACAAGCGTCGGCGCCCCGATCCGGGGCAGATCGGGGCGCAGGTCCAGGGCGGCGATCGCCTCGCAGCAGGACGCGTAGCCGGCCGGGGAGGTCGCGGTCAGCATCGCGCGGTACCCGGCCACCAGAGCCGGGTTGGCGGCGGCGAACGGCGGAGTGAACCAGCGGGCCACCACCGCGTCGGCGATCGCCGGCAGGCCACCGGCACGGACCGTGGCCGCCCGTTGCCGCCACGGTTCGGGTGGGCCGAGCCGGGCCGAGGTGCACAGCAGGGCGAGCCGGCGCACCCGGTCGGGCGCGTGGGCGGCGAGCCACATGCCGACCATGCCGCCCAGCGACAGCCCCGCGTAGTGGACCCACGGCACGTCGAGGTGGTCCAGCGTCCGCAGCACCTCCCGGCCCAGCAGATCCACGGTGTACGGCCCGGTGGGCGTCGCCGAGCGGCCGTGGCCCAGGTGGTCGTACCGGATCACCCGCAACCGTTCGGTCAGCGCCGCGACCTGGGGTTCCCACATCGCGCCGGTGGTGCCGAGGGACCTGCCGAGCAGCAGCACCGGCGCGGTGGGCGGGCCGTCGATCCTCAGGTGCAGCCGGGAGGTCACGACCCGGCGTCCCGGGCGGCGGCCAGCGCGGCGTCGACGAACCGGCCGGCGGACCCGAGCCACCGGTCCGGGTCGAGCGCCTCGTCGACCTCCGCCCCGGACAGGTGGGCGCGGATCTCGGGGTCGGCGAGCAGCGCGGCGCGGAACGCGGGTGCGGCGGCGGCGCGGGCGACCAGGTCGTGCGCGACGTCGCGGCCGACGGCGGGGG
>NZ_JBMDWU010000582.1:0-2467 GCF_048594385.1 Micromonospora sp.
GCCACCCCGGCCCAGGTGCTGGTCGTGGTGGCCGCCTGCGGGGGGCTGCTCGCCGCCGCGCTCGACACCGTCCCCGCACCCACCCGCGCCTGGCACTGGGGGCCCTGCGACCCGGCCGGCTTCGCCGCCATGGGCATCGCCGAGACGCTGCTGCACACGTATGACATCACCCGGGGGCTCGGGGTGACGTGGCGGCCGCCGACGGCACCCAGCGCGGCGGTGCTGGGGCGGCTGTTCCCCGACGCGCCCGCCGGTGACCCGGCCGACGTGCTGCTCTGGATGACCGGGCGGGCCACCCTGGGGCAGCGGCCCCGCCGCACCGCGTGGACCTGGCGGGCCGCCGTCGACTGATCGGGCGGCTACCCCGGTGGTCGCCGCCACGGCCAGCGGAACCGGGGACGTCGTCGTGCCGGTGGCACGGGTGTCGGAGCGGACGGCGCGGGGACGGCGCGGGTGGCGCGGTGGGCCCGCCACTGGCGCAGCACCGCCTCGGTGTCGACCGGGCGGACCGCCACCCGGGGCCCCGCGGGGTACCGCAGCCACGCCACGATCTCCTGGTTGAGCAGACCGACGAACTCCCGCACCGACTCCTCGGTGGGCAGGTCACGGACCTCGTCGGGCACCTGCTCGACCCGACGGCGCAACTGCAACGGGGTGGGCAGCAGCAGGTAGGTGGGCAGCGCCTCCCGCTCCAGGAAACTCGTGATCCACCAGGACTCGTCGTAGGGGACGTCGCGGCCGGGGATCGGCTTGCCCATACCGGGCAGGTTGTCGAACTCGCCCCGTTCCTGGGCGCTGCGGATCTGCGCCTCGACAGCGGCCTCCCACGCGTCCACCATCCTCCGGACACCTCCCCCGACACCGTATCCGCCCGGCCGTCACCGGTGCAGCGCCTGCGGGGCGGGCGGCATTCCCCGGTGTTCAGCGGTGGTGCCGCACGTGGCGGTGCCCGTCGAGGGGGAACGGCGGCCGGGCGGGCAGCACCTCGACGAAGGGGAAGCCGCTCTTCTGCGCCACCCGGCAGGACGCCGGGTTGTCCAGCTGGTGCAGCAGCTCCAGGCGGGCCAGCCCGGTCGCGGCGAACCGGGTGAACGCCCACCGGCTCACCGCGTCCACCGCCCGGGGCGCCACCTGACGGCCGCGTGCCGGCCCGGCCGTCCAGTAGCCGATCTCCGCGTCGACGCGGCCCGGCACCACGTCCTTGAGCAGGACGCAGCCGACCACCCGGTCGCCGTCGGACGTGGCTTCGCAGACGGCGAAGCTGAACCGGCGGCCCGCCGCCCAGCCCTGCCGGTTGCCGTCGACCCACCGTCTGGCCTGCGTCGGCGTGGTCAGCGGGTTACGGGTACGGGCCCGCAGTTCCGGGTCCCGGTGCGCCTCGACCAACGCGTCGACGTCGTCGTCGCGCCAGCAGCGCAGGAGCAGTCCGGGTGCGGTGACGGTGGGGGCGGCCCGCAGGGTCACAGACATCTGAGCAGTGTGGCCGCTACCCCGCCCGTCCGGAACCCCCGCCGGGGCCGGGCACCACGGGGCGTCGCGGGACGACGGCGCGGCGTAGGGTGCGGGGCAGGTGCGGCAGGACGGGGGCGGCGATGGTCACGGTCGGTGCGGTGGCGGGAATCGCCCTGGTGGCGCTCGGTCTGGTGCTCACCCCGGGGCCGAACATGGTCTACCTGGTGTCCCGGTCGGTCAGCCAGGGTCGGCGGGCCGGGCTGGTGTCCCTGCTCGGGGTGGCCGCCGGGTTCGGCGTCTACCTGGCCGCCGCCGTCGCCGGCATCGCCACGGTGTTCGTGCTGGTGCCGCCGCTGTACACGGCGGTGAAGCTGGCCGGTGCGGCGTACCTGCTGTGGTTGGCGTGGCGGACGCTGCGCCCCGGTGGGCGTTCGGCGTTCACGCCGCAGGAGCTGCCGGTGGACCGGCCGCGCCGGCTGTTCGCCATGGGCTTGCTCACCAACCTGCTCAACCCCAAGATCGCCATCTTGTACGTGTCGTTGTTGCCGCAGTTCGTCGACCCCGCCCGGGGTGACGTGGCGGTGCAGAGCCTGCTGCTCGGCGGCACCCAGATCACCGTCGCGTTGACGGTGAACACGCTGATCGTGCTGACCGCCGGGTCGGTGTCGACGTTCCTGGTGCGCCGGCCGGGCTGGGCGCGGGTCCAGCGGTGGGTGACCGGCAGCGTGCTCGCCGCGATGGCGGTGCGGATCGCGGCGGACCGGTCCCGGGCCGCGGTGGCGGCCGGTTGATCCGCTCAGACCGGTGACGGCCGGGGTGCCGCCGCCGGCAGTGCCCGGTTCACCGGGCCGTCGACGGCGGCCACGGCCAGTCCGATCGCGTAGAACATCACCGACAGGTTCATGTCGGTGAAGCCGTAGAACGGGGCGAGGGCGAGGGCGACCACCGGCACCACGCTCAGCCACCGGCCGGCCGCGGACACCGCGACGGCGGTGCTGCGGACCAGCACCACGAG
>NZ_JBMDWU010000583.1:0-2898 GCF_048594385.1 Micromonospora sp.
ACCCGGAAGCTAAGCCCTCCAGCGCCGATGGTACTGCACTCGGGAGGGTGTGGGAGAGTAGGACACCGCCGGACAACCTTTCAGTTGAGGCCAACCCCGAACAGGGGTTGGCCTCAACTGCATTCCACACCAACTCCCCCCAGAACTGCTCCCCGCCATCCATTTCCCCCCGGAACTGCTCCCCGCCATCGGTGGGAGAACCCCCGCCACCTAAGGCGGAAACTCAAGCCGCCCCGGACGCGGAAAGGTCACGCCCCCGGAACCCCTCGCCTCCGGAACCCCCTCGCCCCGGCCCAAGGACCCCAAGCATGAGCGCTGATGGGCTGAGCGCTGATGGGATGAGGGCTGGTGGGCGGAAGAAGCGGCCATCCCTACACGGGATACCCCTACCTCCCCGACATGGGCGGTAGGCAGCCAGACACAAAGCGGTGCCCAACCCCAGCCCAACACGGAATACCCCCACATCCCCAATACAGGCGGCACCGTCCCAGACATAGACCACACCCGCCCCCGACCCAGAACGGGATACCCCACATCCCCGACCTCGGAGTAATCAACAACCGCTGAAGCAACCGACCATGACACGCCACGACAGCGCCAAGCGCCAAGCCAAGCTGACCCAACCACTACCACCCATCAGCAGGCAGCCCCGCACGGCTACCACCGGCCGGCGATATCACGATGACCCTGACCGCCCCAGTACCGGCGCGGTCAACTCGACCCCGTGGACAGGGACCGCTTGGGTGGCAACGTTGCGGTAATGCTCGGCTGGGAAAGCGCAACGTCGCCGACATGGCACGGTCAGCGCAAGGGCCCCGAGGGAGACAGGGGCGGCGAGGGCAACCGGGGGTCGAGGAGGCGGAGGGCGTCCTGGTGGCGAGCGGGGAGCTGGGCGAACGGCGAACTGGGCCAGCGGCGAACGGGGCCAGGGGCGAGCGGGGAGCTGGGCCAGGGGCGAGCTGGGCGAGGGGAGGCCCGGCAGCGGTCAGTCCCGGGTCTGGATGCCTTCGCGGAGTTGGCGGAAGAGGCTGGCCGAGTCGTCGACGGAACGGTTGGCGAACATGCCCATCGCCACGCTGCCGTGGTCGGCCCAGCCGCAGATCGCGAAGTCGCCACCGTCACCGCTGGTCCGACCACACTTCATCACGCCGCCGTACTTCCCGGCGGGCACCGTACGGAGGTCGGTCACCTTGCCGGTCTCGTCGGCCATCAACCGGAACAGGCTGTCCAGGTCGCGTTCCGGCTGCCAGAGCAGCGTGGTGCCACCGAAGAACAGCACCGTCCGCTTCTCGTCGGCGGGGTCGCGGTAGACCGTACCGATGCTGCGGTCCAGGTCGATGTCGGCGGCGAATCCGGCGCGCAGGTAGTCGGCGGTGCTGCGGGCCCGGTCGGAGTCGTCGCGGGTGAGACCGGCGAGGTGGCCGGGCGGGTCCAGCCGGACGTCCTTCTGCTGGGCGATGCGCCAGCCCGCGGTGCCGAGCGCGGCGGCGCCGACGAGGCCGACCACGAGCGCGACGGTGAGCGCGATCCGCCGGCGTCGGGACACCGGGCCCCGCCCCTGCGGGCTCTGCTCCGGGTCGTGGGTGCTCAACCGGATCGGTTCGTCGGTCAGCTCGACCGGTTCGGGACCCTCGATGAGCTGACGCTCGGTGAGATGTGCGTCGGACATGTTCGCCACCGTACGCGAATGACCGGTGGCGCACGTCGGGTCCGCCGAAGCGCTCCGTAGACTTTCACAGGTGACCGAGAGACTGGATGCCCGACGCCCCGACGCCCCGACCCTTGCCGGCCAGTACCAGCCCGGCGAGGTAGAGCAGCGACGGTACGAGCAGTGGGTAGCCGCCGGCCACTTCCGGGCGTCGGCGCAGAGTGACAAGCCCCCGTTCACCATCGTGATCCCCCCGCCGAACGTCACCGGTGTGCTGCACATGGGCCACGCCCTGGACCACACCGTCCAGGACTCGCTGGTGCGCCGTAAGCGGATGCAGGGGTACGAGGCGCTCTGGCTGCCCGGCACGGACCACGCCGGCATCGCCACCCAGAACGTGGTGGAGCGGCAGCTCGCGGGTGAGGGGCTGTCCCGGCACGACCTCGGTCGGGACAAGTTCGTCGAGCGGGTCTGGCAGTGGAAGGCCGAGTCCGGCGGGGCGATCCTCGGCCAGATGCGCCGGCTCGGCGACTCGGTCGACTGGGACCGGGAACGCTTCACCATGGACGAGGGCCTGTCCCGGGCCGTGCAGACCATGTTCAAGAAGCTCTACGACGAGGGTCTGATCTACCGGGCCAACCGGATCATCAACTGGTGCCCGCGCTGCCTGACCGCCCTGTCGGACATCGAGGTGGAGCACACCGACGACGAGGGTGAGCTGGTCTCGATCCGGTACAGCGACGACGTGGTGGTCGCCACCACCCGGGCCGAGACCATGCTCGGGGACACCGCCGTGGCCGTGCACCCCGACGACGAGCGGTACCGGCACCTGGTCGGCACCGAGGTCGAGGTGCCGTTGACCGGCCGGCGTATCCCGATCGTCGCCGACGAGCACGTCGATCCGGCGTTCGGCACCGGCATGGTCAAGGTCACCCCGGCGCACGACCCCAACGACTTCGAGATCGGCCAGCGGCACGACCTGCCCGCTCTGACGATCATGGACGAGCGGGGCGTCATCACCGCGCCCGGTCCGTTCCAGGGCCTGGACCGGTACGAGGCCCGCCCGGCGATCGTGGCGGCGCTGCGCGAGCAGGGCCGGGTCGTGGCCGAGAAGCGGCCGTACGTGCACGCGGTGGGGCACTGCTCGCGGTGTCGTACCACGGTCGAGCCGCGGCTGTCGTTGCAGTGGTTCGTCAACACCACCCCGCTGGCGAAGGCGGCCGGCGACGCGGTGCGCGACGGCCGGGTGA
>NZ_JBMDWU010000584.1:0-9854 GCF_048594385.1 Micromonospora sp.
GGGGGGTGGCCAATTGGCGCGCGGGGGGGCGGGCACCCCCCCCCCCCCCGGCTCCGACCGGCTGATCAGCAGGGCCGGCCCTGCCGGAAGGCCCGCTCGACGTGATCCGCCAGCCCGACCTGGAAGTAGCCGACGCCCGGCCGGATCGGGTGCCCGGTGAACAACTCGACCCGGTTGCCGAACCGCACCAGGTACGCCGTTTCGTCTCCGGCGTCGTTGTGGATGAACTCGCCCCGGGGGCCGTAGATCCGCGCCACCTCGGCGAAGGACATGCCCACGCCCGCCCCGGCCGGCGAGCGGGGCGGTGCGGTGGCGGTACCCATCTCGACCAGCCGCCCGTTGCGGAAGGCCACCATGATCTTCCCGGCCCACTCGCCGGTGACGCCGGCCGTGACCACGCCCTCGCAGTCGACGGCCGTCCAGTCGATCAGTCCGGCCGCGGTGAGCCGGGTCAGTGACGCGCCGATCCGGAACGGCCCCGCCCCCCGGACGCTGAGCAGGTCGGTGCCGCCGGTGGAACGCCCGGGGAGGCCGCCCGACCACAGTCCGGCGGCGACCCCCGGCGCGCGGTCCACCGTGGACCCCGACGCGACGCCGGGATGCGCCCCGGCCGGTACCGCCGGCGCGACGACGGCCAGGGTCAGCAGGCCGGTGAGCAGGATGGTGCGGAGACGATGCATGACAACTCCTTCGCGGGTACGGGTCTGTCGTTCTGTTGGTCTCCGCCGGGCCGGAATCCGTTCGTCGGCTTTCCGACCGACCCCGGCGGACGCCGGCACCCGCCGAGGCCGGTTACCGTGCGGTGGGGGTGGAACGATGGGCACTCCGGCTTGGATCGGGCCCTACCGGGTGCAACGGCTGCTCGGTGCGGGCTCCTTCGCGACCGTCTGGCTCGGTCACGATCCCGCTCTCGACTCCCGGGTGGCGATCAAGGTGCTGGCCGAGAACTGGAGTCACGACCTGCGGGTCCGCGAACGCTTCCGGGACGAGGCCCGGCTGCTGCGGCGGCTCGACCACCCCCGGCTGATACGGGTGCACGCGGTCGGCGAACTACCCGACGGCCGGCCGTACGCGGTGCTGGCCCTGGCCGACGGCGGAAGCCTGCGGGACCGGCTGGCCGCCGGGACGCCACCGGTGCCGCCGGCCCTGACGCTGCTCGACGAGATCGCCGCCGGGGTCGCCGTGCTGCACCGGGAGCGGGTGGTGCACCGCGACCTCACCCCGGGCAACGTGCTGTTCACCTCCACCGCCGACGGGGAACGGGTGGTCATCGCCGACCTCGGGCTGGCCAAGGCGCTCGCCGCCGCCTCCGGGCTGACCGCCCGCGCCGGCACGCCCGGCTACATGGCGCCCGAACAGGACGATCCGCTGGCCGTGGTGGACACCCGCAGCGACGTGTTCGGGCTGGGTCGGCTCGGCCTGCGGTTGCTCGGCGGCCCCGGCCCCCGGCCGCACCTGGACGGGGTGCCCGCGCCGGTGGTGGCGGTGCGACGCCGCGCCACAGCGCCCCGCCCCGCCCACCGCGACCCCGACGCCCTCGCTGGCCGTGTGGCGGTGCTTCGGGCCGCCGCGGCACCCGACGACCCCGCCACCCGGCGACCGGGGAGGGCGTTCCCGGTGGGGGAGGCGCGGCCGGTCGGCCGGGCGGGTTCGGCTGCCGGTCGCCGGGTGGCGCGTCGGCTGGGCCTGGCCGGGGCCGGTGCCCTGATCCTGGTCGCGGTGGGTGCCACCGGCGGTGACGCCACCCGGCCCACGGCCGACGGCCGGTGGGGCCGCAGCGGGCCGGTGAGCGTGCTCCTGCCGGCCGGCTGGCGGGCCTCCGGGACGGGCTGGGCCGGCCGGTACGACGCGCGGGGACGGCTCGAACCGGCGCTTGTCGTCTCGCCCGACCCGGGCCGGTGGGCGACCGACCCGACCGTGCCGGGGGCCTTCGTCGGCCTCTCCGCGACGCTGGGCCGGCGGTCCACCCCGGCGGACCTCGTCGCGCAGCGTCCGCACGCCGACTGCGTGGCCGCCCCGGTACGGCGGGTACACCGGGGCGCGACGGTCTGGGTGGTCGCCCGGTTCACCTGCCCGGCGGGTCGGCCGGTGCTGGTCGAGGCCGCCGCCCGTGCCGGCCGGGTCGGGCTGCTCTACGTGCAGGTCGCCCCGCCGCAGGGCAGCGGCCCGGACGTCGTCGACACGCTGCTGGCCGGGGTGCGCGTGCGGCCCGGCTAGACGACCACCACCGTGACCAGGTACGTCGTCCCCTCGTACGGGATGCTCACCCCGACCGTGCCGGCGCGCAGGAAGCGGAGGTCGACCACGCCGGCCTCGTAGTTCTGGTCGACCAGGTCCTCCCGGTCCACCGTGACCTCGCCGGGGCCGATCCCCTGGAGCCGGAGCACCCCGCCGACGCCCAGGCACAGCGATGTCAGCAGCGCCAGCTCGGTGTCGGCGAGGACCAGGTCGTAGCGGACCGGGCCCAGGCAGGCGCTCGGCCGGGGGCTCGCCGACGGGGACCGGGTGCCCCGGGTCCGGTCGGGGGTGGACGGTGCCGGTGCGGGCCGCGTCGGCAGCGCCCCCACGGTGCCCGGGGGCGGGCCGGCCGGGGTCGGGGCCACGGTGGTCGGGGGTGCGGTCGTCGGGATCGCCGGGGTGGGCGTCGGTGCCCGGACCGGGAGCGGGGCGACCGGGGCCGCGCAGCCGGTCACCGGTACGAGCAGCAGCGCGGCGGCCAGCCCCCGGCCGGTCCGCTCAGGCACCGGTCAACCGTTCCCGGACCTGGCGGCGGGCCTGGTGGACGCGGGATTTCACGGTGCCCTCCGGCACGTCGAGCAGGGTGGCTATCTCGGGGTAGGACAGGCCGAGCAGGTCGCGCAGGGTCAGCGCCTCGGCCGCCTCGGGGCGGACGGCGTCCAGCGCGTCGAGCAGGTCGAGCCGGGTGCCGGCGACCACGCTGGTGCGTCGGGGGTCCGGCGGGTCGGGCAGCGGCACCCCGCCGGCCTCGACCTGCCAGCGTCGGCGCAGCGCCCGGTAGGTCGACCGGGCCCGGTTGGCGGTGAGCCGGTACAGCCAGGTGTGGAACGACGAGCGGCCCTCGAAGCGTCCGATGCCCCGGGCCACCGCGAGCAGGGCGTCCTGGCAGGCCTCCTCGGCGTCCTCCCGGTGGGGCAGCAGCCGGCCGCACAGCCGGAGCACTTCGGGGCGTACCGCCGTCAGCAGCGCGTCCAGCGCCCCCGGCTCGCCCCGGGCGGCGGCGCGGGCCACGTCGTCGATGTCGTCCGTGAGGAGCATTGCCGTCCCCCGAGCGCCGTGGTGTGGTGCCGTCGAGGCTAGGCGGCCGGGACCGGCCGGGCCACCCCGCACCGGCTCGGCCTCCGGTCGAGTTTCATGTCACACTGCGCAAGTTTGCAGGCACTGCACTTTTGTTCGTACGCTCCCCTCGTGACCAGGGACGAGGGACTCGGACGGCGGGACCGCAAGAAGCGGCAGACCCGTGCCGCACTGGCCGCCGCCGCGCTGCGCCTGGTCGCCGAGCGGGGGCTGGACCAGGTCACCGTCGAGGAGATCGCCGAGGCCGCGGACGTCTCCGCCAGGACCTTCTTCAACTACTTCGCCACCAAGGACGACGCGCTGGTCGGCGACACGGCGGGCGACCGGGAACGGGTGCTGCGGGCGCTGGCCGCCGTACCGGCGCAGGTGCCGGCGCTGACGGCGATCCGGTCGGCCCTGGCCGGCGTGATCGACGAGGTGGAGGGCGACGCCGCGTTGTGGCTGCTGCGGATGCAGGTGGTGATGCAGCACCCGATGCTGCTGGCCCGGCTGGTCTCCGGCAACGCGACGACCGAGCAGGCCATGGTCGAGGCGCTCGCGGCGCGTACCGGTCACGACCCGGACGACGGCTATCCCGCCCTCGTGGTGGCGGTCACCGGGGCCGCGCTGCGTACCGCGATGGTCCGCTGGGCCACCGGCGGCGGGTCCCGTTCCCTGGCCGATCTGCTCGACGAGGCGTTCGCCGCCGTCGCCGCCGGGCTGCCCGACCCCCGTACCTCCGACCAGCCCGGCGCGACCGCGCCGGACGTGCATCGAACCCGGTAAGGAAACGTCCATGACCGCAACTGCCGCGTCGACCCCGCCCGAGGTGGGCACCGGCCGGATGTCCCGCCGGGAGGTCCTCCAGGCCCTCTCCGGCCTGATGGTGGGCATGTTCGTGGCGATCCTCGCCTCGACCGTGGTGGCGAACGCGCTGCCGCGCATCATCGCCGAACTCAACGGCAGCCAGACCGTCTACACCTGGATCGTCACCACCGAGCTGCTGGCGATGACGGCCACCGTGCCGCTGTGGGGCAAGATGGCCGACCTCTACAGCAAGAAGCTGCTCATCCAGCTCTCCCTCGGCCTGTTCGTGCTCGGCTCGTTGATCGCCGGCCTCGCCCGCAACGTGGAGACCCTGCTGGCCAGCCGGATCGTGCAGGGTGTCGGCGCGGGCGGGATGACCGCCCTGGCGCTGATCGTGATGGCGGCCATGATCCCGCCCCGGGAGCTGGGCCGGTACGCCGGCATCTTCGGCGCCGTGTTCGGCGTCGGCACGATCGCCGGCCCGCTGATCGGCGGCGTCATGGTCGACACCTCCTGGCTGGGCTGGCGCTGGTGCTTCCTGATCGGTGTGCCGTTCAGCCTGCTGTCGATCGTCCTGCTGCAACGCACCCTGCACCTGCCGGTGGTGCGCCGCAGGGCCCGCATCGACTGGTGGGGTGCGCTGCTGATCACCGCGGGCGTGTCCACCCTGCTGGTCTGGTCGTCGCTGGCCGGGCACCGGTTCGCCTGGGCCTCGGGTTGGACCGCGCTGATGGTCGTCGGCGGGCTGGTGCTGCTGGCGCTGGCGGTCTGGGTCGAGTCGAAGGTGCCCGAGCCGATCATCCCGCTGCGGATCTTCCGCAGCCGTACGGTCACCCTGACCACGGTCGCCAGCGTGCTGGTCGGGGTGGCCCTCTTCGGCGGCACCGTCTTCCTGTCGCAGTACTTCCAGACCTCGCTGGGCAAGTCGCCTACCGTCGCCGGCCTGATGAGCCTGCCGATGATCCTCGGCCTGCTGGTCTCCTCCACCGTCGCCGGCCAGCTCATCACCCGGTTCGGCAGGTGGAAGGCCTACCTGGTGGCGGGGGCGGCCGTGATGACCGTCGGCATGCTGCTGCTGAGCACCATCGACGCCGACACCGGCGTGCCGCTGCTCTCGCTCTACATGGCGGTGCTCGGCACCGGCGTGGGCATGCTGATGCAGAACCTGGTCCTCGCCGCGCAGAACGACGTGCCCGCCCACGAACTCGGTGCGGCCACCTCGGTGCTGACCTTCTTCCGCAGCATGGGTGGCGCGATCGGGGTCAGTGCCCTCGGCGCGGTGCTGGCCAACCGGGTCACCGGGCTGATGACCGAGCGGCTCGGCCCGGCGGCCGGCGTCACCGGCGGCGGCACCACCGAGGTGCCCGACCTGTCCGCGCTGCCCGCCCCGGTCCTGGCGATCGTGCGGGACGCGTACGCCACCGCCACCTCGGAGCTGTTCCTCATCGGTGCCCCGATCGCCCTGCTCGCGCTGGTCGCGGTCGTCTTCATCCGGGAGAAGCCGCTGCACGAGGTCAGCGGCGACGAGCGGGCCGAGCAGGAGGCGGCGGCCCTGACCGCGATGCACTGACCGGTCGACCGGCGGCGCGGCCGGGCCCGGGGCGGACGCGTCGGGCCCGGGCCGGGTCTCACGCGGCGACGACCCGGGAGCGGACCCGGCGCACCGTCACGACCAGCAACACCCCCGCCGCGAGGGTCAGCACGCCGGCGAGCGCGACGATCCACGGCAGCCGGTCCGACAGCGTGGCGGGCAGCCCCCAGGCCCCGTGGTCGCGGGGAAAGGTGATCTCGCCGGTGAGTTCGCGGTGCAGTCGGCCGCTCTCCAGCCGTAGCCGGGCCTGCCAGGGTCCGTCGGGAAGCTGCCGGCCCAGCAGGACCTCGGCGTGCGCGGTGCCGCCGGGCGGGACGGTGGTGCCGACGGTGACGCCGAAGGGGCCGGCGGACAGCCCGCCCGGCCCGTCGGAGAGCCACAATTTGCCGGAGAGGTCCAGGGCGCGCTCCCCGGTGTTGCGGACCGTCGCCCGGACGACCGGCAACCCCTTGTCGGTACGCCCCGGCACGAGATCGTCGATCTCGAAGTCCGACGGTGGTTCACCGCCGGGCCCGACGTCGAGGTAGATCCGGATGCCCGCCCGGTTGATCTTCTGTACGGTGCCCCGGGTGGGATCGGGTGTGGTCGAGGCGACCGAGGCCCAGATCGCGCCGTACCGTTCGCCGCGTGGGGCCGAGGGTGGGATGTCGACGTTCACGCGAAGCGTGGTGGTGCTGTACGGCGGGGCGACGAAGCTGGGTTGATCGATATGGACCCACTCGGGCAGCTCGTTGGCGTTCGGGTCGGGTGACGGCACGAACTGGTTGTCCCGGATCTCCGCCGCGTCGACCGACATGGTGATCTTCTGGGACCGGGGGGAGTCGTTGGTCACCGCGAAGCGCCGGCTCATGGTGGCGCCCGGCGTCAGGTGATCCACGATGTACACCCGGGCGCGGGGGTCGTCGCGCCGGTCGGCCGACGCCTCCAGCAGCTGGATGCCGATGCTGCCCGAGGGTTTACCCCGCTGGTCGCCCCCGGTGTCCCCGTCCCCCTCCGCTGCGACGGGGACACCGGTGGCGGCGAGGAACAGCGCGACGAAGAACGGCGCGAGGAGCACGCGCCACCGCAACTGTGTCGCCGGGGTCATCGGATCAGGCGACCGAGTGGGTGATCGTGCCGGTGAACTGCCCGGCGACGGCGGAGAGCGGAACGGCGACGGTGAGCAGCGGGTTCCAGGTCGCCGAGTTGTTGCCGGTGTCGGCGGGGAGCACGGTGTGGCTGAACGCGGTGGCCGGCGTGTCCAGGGCCGTGCCGTCGGCCGGCGGCGGCGGGTCGCAGGGGCTCGCCTGGCCGGGGACGAAGGTGCCGCTGCCGGTGGTGGCGGTGGCGTCGCCCGAGCAGTAGTAGATGTCGCTGGCCGGGATGCTGGTGCCCGGGTCGGTGCCGGCGCCGGTGATGAAGGCGGTGCTGCTGACCGTGGCGACCCAGCTCGGGGTCGCGCTGGCCCGCAGGTCATCGACGGTGATCGCGCCGAGCTGGCCGTACGCGAAGCCCCCGGGGGTGCCGTCGTTGGCCAGGTCGACGGTGTCCGGGACGGTGATCTGCAGGGCCCCGGCGGTGACGTCGAAGGTGACAGTCGTGTCGCACGGGTCGCTGGCCACACAGGTGCCCGCGTACGCCGGTGTCGCCGTCAGGAGCCCGGCTGCCAGCGCCGCCGCCCCCACCACGGCGGCGGATGCGAGTCCTCGTCTCATGTCGTCTCCTTTGCCTTTGGTCATGGCGAATTGCCGACCTCAGACTAGGAACCGCTCGACCTTTTTGTCCTCTATACCGATATTTGTGAAGAATGCGAGTGGGTGCTCGTTCTGCTGCCGCCGCCGATGGTCGGGAAGGCTCCGACGGGGTGGCGGGGCGGTCGGCGGTCGCTGTCGGGGGTGCGGTCGGTGACCGTCGGCGATGCCCGGCCGACACCCCGCGCCGCTACCGGGCCGGCGCGTGGGGCGGCCCGGTAGGGTGGGCCGGTCGTGCCTGTTCCGCCTTGATCGACCTTCCCCGGGGGCTCACGTATGAGCGATTCGTTCGCGCATCTGCACGTGCACACCGAGTATTCGATGCTCGACGGGGCGGCCCGGCTGAAGGACCTCTTCGCCGAGGCCAACCGGCTGGGAATGCCGGCGGTGGCGATCACCGACCACGGCAACATGCACGGCGCGAACGACTTCTACAAGCAGGCGATGGCCGCCGGCGTCACCCCGATCCTCGGCGTCGAGGCGTACGTCGCGCCGGAGTCGCGCTACCACAAGGCGCGGGTCAAGTGGGGCCGGCCGGAGCAGAAGAGCGACGACGTCTCCGGTAACGGCGCGATCACCCACAAGACCATGTGGGCGCGCAACGCGCAGGGCCTGAAGAACCTGTTCACCCTCAACTCCCGGGCGTCCATGGAGGGGCACTACGTCAAGTGGCCCCGGATGGACATGGAGCTGATCGCCGAGCACGCCGAGGGCATCATGGCCACCACCGGCTGCCCGTCCGGCGCGGTGCAGACCCGGCTGCGGCTGGGCCAGTTCGACGAGGCGCTCAAGGTCGCCGCCGCCTACCAGGACATCTTCGGCAAGGAGAACTACTTCCTGGAGATCATGGACCACGGGCTCTCCATCGAGCAGCGGGTCCGCGAGGATCTGATCACCATCGCCCGCAAGCTGGACATCCCGCCGGTGGTCACCAACGACTCGCACTACACCCACGAGGCGCAGGCCGAGGCGCACGACGTGCTGCTCTGCGTGCAGACCGGCAGCAACGTCGCCGACCCCAACCGGTTCCGCTTCGAGGGCGGCGGCTACTTCGTCAAGTCCGCCGACCAGATGCGTGCGGTGGACTCCTCGGAGTTCTGGCAGCAGGGCTGCCGCAACACCCTGCTGGTGGCCGAGAAGGTCGACCCGAGCGGGATGTTCGAGTTCCACAACCTGATGCCGCGCTTCCCGGTGCCCGAGGGGGAGACCGAGGAGTCCTGGTTCCGCAAGGAGACCTTCAAGGGGCTGGCCCGCCGCTACCCGGGGGGCATCCCCGAGGGCCACGTGGTGCAGGCCGAGTACGAGCTGGGCGTCATCAACCAGATGGGCTTCCCGTCGTACTTCCTGGTGGTGGCCGACTTCATCCAGTGGGCCAAGAGCCAGGGCATCGCGGTGGGTCCCGGTCGTGGCTCGGCGGCCGGTTCGCTGGTGGCGTACGCGTTGGGCATCACCGACCTGGACCCGATCCCGCACGGCCTGATCTTCGAGCGGTTCCTCAACCCCGAGCGCGTCTCGATGCCGGATGTCGACATCGACTTCGACGAGCGTCGGCGCGGCGAGGTGATCAAGTACGTGACCGACAAGTGGGGCGAGGACAAGGTCGCCCAGATCGCCACCTTCGGCACGATCAAGGCGAAGGCCGCGATCAAGGACTCGGCCCGGGTCCTCGGCTTCCCGTACGCGGTCGGTGACCGGATCACCAAGGCGATGCCCCCGGCGGTGATGGGCAAGGACATCCCGCTCACCGGCATCTTCGACCCCAAGCACCCCCGGTACGCCGAGGCCGGCGAGATCCGGGGCCTCTACGAGACCGACCCGGACGTCCGCAAGGTGATCGACACCGCCAAGGGCATCGAGGGGCTGATCCGGCAGACCGGCGTGCACGCCGCCGGCGTGATCATGTCCGCCGAGCCGATCATCGACCACATCCCGCTGATGCGCCGGGACGCCGACGGGGTGATCATCACCCAGTTCGACTACCCGACCTGCGAGTCGCTCGGGCTGTTGAAGATGGACTTCCTCGGCCTGCGCAACCTGACGATCATCGACGACGCGGTCAAGAACATCCAGCTCAACCACGGTCGGGAACTCGACCTGCTGGGTCTGCCGCTGGACGACAAGCCCGCCTACGACCTGCTCGCCCGGGGCGACACCCTCGGGGTGTTCCAGCTCGACGGCGGGCCGATGCGTTCGCTGCTGCGGCTGATGAAGCCGGACAACTTCGAGGACATCTCGGCCGTGCTGGCGCTCTACCGGCCCGGCCCGATGGGCGTCGACTCGCACACCAACTACGCGCTGCGCAAGAACAACCTCCAGGAGATCACCCCGATCCACCCGGAGCTGGAGGAGCCGCTGCGGGAGATCCTCGCCCCCACCCACGGCCTGATCGTCTACCAGGAGCAGGTGCAGCGCGCCGCGCAGATCCTCGCCGG
>NZ_JBMDWU010000585.1:0-1641 GCF_048594385.1 Micromonospora sp.
TGAAGGACATCCTGGCCAGTGGGCTGCAACGGATCGCCAGCGTCACCCTCGGCGTGCTGGTCGCGGTCGGGTTCTCGGCCTACGTGGGGTTGTCCTGGTGGAGCCTGGGCGTGCTGTTGGCCGTGGCGATCATGCTGGGCCAGTTGCTGCGGCTCGGGCCGCACGCCCTGGAGGTGCCGATCAGCGCAATGCTGGTGCTGGCGGTGGGTGGTTCGGAGGCGGCGGCGTCGGACCGCATCTTCGAGACGCTGGTCGGCGCCGGGGTGGGCGTGCTGGTCAACGTCGTGCTGCCGCCGGCGGTGCGTCCGCGGCGGGCGGCGGAGTCCGTCGACCGGTTCGCCCGTGAGCTGGCCCGGTTGCTGGCCGGGGCCGCGGCGGAGCTGCGCGACCCGATCACCCAGGCGCAGGCGGTGCGGTGGATGGAGGCGGCTCGCGAACTCAGTCGTCAGCTGCCGAAGATCGACGCCGGCCTGCAGGAGCTGGCCGACAGTCGGCGGTTGAACCCGCGGGCGCTGGGCGTGCCGAACACGGGCGCCAACCTGCGGGGCGAGCTGGAGGCGCTGGAGCACACCACGATCGCGGTGCGCAGCATGTTCCGGTCGATCCTGGACGGCGTCCGCGACGACCCGAACCCCGACCCGGCCGCCGGGGAGGACCGGCGGCGGATCTTCGCCGCGTTGGTCGCCGACGTGGCCGTGACGGTGGCGGCGGTCGGGTCGTTGGCCCGGGCCGAGGGCACCGACGGCGAGGACGACCGGGCGGCCGTGGTGGCGACGACCCTGGCCACCCTGCGCGATGCCCGGGACCGGATCGACGAGTTGACCTCGCTGCGAGCGGATTCGGCGGAGGAGGGGTGGCAGCTGACCGAGCCGGTGCGGGTCACCGTGCACCGGGTGCTGCGCGATCTCGACGAGGCCGTGCGGCAGCGGGTGCACACCCGGCCGCCGGCTCCCGGGCTGGCCGGGCCGGTGGAGCTGGTGTCGCGGTGGCGACCGCGGCGCGGGGCGGCCGGCGTCGGGCCGGCCCGCCGGGGACCACACGCCCCCGGCCCGCGGAGCAGTCCGCACACCGGCGCCCATCCGGGTCGACCGGGTCGCCGCAGCGGCTCCGAGGCGACGGGTGGTCTGCGACCGGTGGGCCGGTCGGCCACCGAGACGGGCGCCTTCCGCCCGGTGCTGCGCTCGGTCCTGGAGACGGGCACCTTCCACCCGGTGGGTCGGTCCGCCGTCGAGACGAGCCTGCTGCGGGTGGTGTCGCCGTCCGGCGGTCCGACGCCGCCGGCTCGTCCCACCGATGGCGGGGACGCGTCGGCGGCCCGCACCGATCGGCTGCCGCGGCTCCCCGAGCCGCGGCCGACGATCGCGGACCGTCCTGGGCACTGACCGCGTGGCGGCGCGGCCCGCCGAAAACCGATGGACCGCGATGGCCCGGCCCGGCAGGCTCGCCGTCCATGACCACCGCGGACATCTGGGACGAGACCACCGCCCGGAACTACGACGCCGACTGCGCGGAGATGTTCGACGATGCCGTGGTCGGGCCCACCGTCGCCCGGCTCGCGGCCCTGGCCGACGGTGGACCGGCCTGTGAGTTCGCCATCGGCACCGGCCGGGTCGCGGTGCCGCTGTGGCGCTCCGGGGTGCC
>NZ_JBMDWU010000586.1:0-8999 GCF_048594385.1 Micromonospora sp.
CGATCCGGGGTGGGGATGACCGGTACGCGTCCTTCGATTCTGACGACGTCAACGGCTCGGTTCCCGACCGGGCACCACGACACCGGGCACCACGACGAGGTTTCGCGGCCTCCGGAGCTGCCGGGCCGGGCTCCCGGTGTGACGCCGTCGACAGGTGACGCGTCACCGTCATCAGCTCGAAAGGATGCGAACCGACCACCGGTCCCCACCCCCCAGCCCGGGGGCCGGCGGGTGGGGACCGGAACCGGCCCCCCCGGGCGGGCCGGCCGTGGGGGGTCCGCCGTGTGCCTTCTGCTGGCAGGGCACGCAGAAGCGGGCCTGGGGCCGCACCTCCAGCCGCTCGGAGGGGATGGACACCTCGCAGCGTTCGCATAGGCCGTAGCTCCCCTCGGCGATCCTGCGCAGCGCGCCGGCCAGGTGATCGAGGCTCTGCCGGGTCGCCGCGATCAGCGCCCCCCGGGTGTGCGCCTCGGCCGGGTCACCGGTGTCGGCGGTCAACTCGGTCAACCGGGCGGTCTGCGACGCGAACTGGTCGGTGAGGCTCTCGCGGAGCATGGTCAGCCGGTGCTGGTCGGCCTGGTGGTGCAGATCGGTGCTCATGGAAGGGTCCTTTCGGGCTCAGAAAAGCCGGGAACAGAAAAGCCGGAAAACAGAAAAAGGGCCGAAGCCTGGTGGCTTCGCCCTGGTGGCCGTTGCGGAGGATGCGGGGTCTCCGGGTGGGCCACGCCCGGCGGGGATCGGGCTCGGCCGCCCCTGGGTGGGCACGACGGCGGGCAGGGTCGCGTCGGGAACGGTCCCGCCGGGAACCACCGCCCCGCACCGGCCGACCACGACCACCGCCACCGGGGAACCGGTGGCGGTCGGGCGGAGGCTGACGGCCGGGTACATGGGGCAACCATAGGCCGTGTCCGGGGGAAAACCAACGGATAACCACCGTCGGGCCGACCACTGCCGGACCGCCCTCGGCGGCCCGGACGACCGGCCCGACGGCTGTGCTTACATGGGCACCATGGCACAGCCGGTGATCCTCACCATCGACGACGACCCCGCCGTCTCCCGGGCGGTCGCCCGGGACATCCGCCGCCGGTACGGCGACCGGTACCGGGTGGTCCGGGCCGACTCCGGCCCCGGCGGGCTGGAGGCGCTGCGGGAGATCAAGCTGCGGGGCGAACGGGTGGCGGTGATGCTGGCCGACTACCGGATGCCCGAGATGAACGGCATCCAGTTCCTGGAGGCCGCGATGGACCTCTTCCCCGCCGCCCGCCGGGTGCTGCTGACCGCGTACGCCGACACCGAGGCGGCGATCGACGCGATCAACGTGGTCGACCTGGACCATTACCTGCTCAAGCCGTGGCACCCGCCGGAGGAGAAGCTCTACCCGGTGGTGGACACCCTGCTGGAGGCCTGGCTGGCCAGCCCCGACCAGGCCAGCGACGAGATCCGGGTGGTCGGGCACCGCTGGTCGGCCCCGTCGTTCGCGGTCCGTGACTTCCTCGCCCGCAACCTGGTGCCCTACCGCTGGCTGCTCACCGACGACCCGGAGGGTGGCCGGCTGCTCGCCGCCGCCGGGGCCGACGCCACCGACGTACCGCTGGTGGTCACCCCGGACGGCAAGGCGCTGGTCGCCCCGACGGAGGCGGAACTGGCGGCGGTGGCGGGGCTCACCGTCGCCCCGTCCGCCGACTTCTACGACCTGGTGGTGGTCGGTGGTGGGCCGGCCGGGCTCGGCGCTGCCGTCTACGGGGCGTCGGAGGGGCTGCGCACCGTGCTGGTGGAGCGGCGGGCCACCGGCGGCCAGGCCGGGCAGAGCAGCCGGATCGAGAACTACCTCGGTTTCCCCGACGGGGTCTCGGGCGCCCAGCTCACCGACCGGGCCCGCCGGCAGGCGTTGAAGTTCGGCGCGGAGCTGCTCAGCACCCGCGAGGTGGTGGGGCTGGAGAGCGCCGGAGCGGCCCGGCTGCTGCACTTCGGCGACGGCAGCACCATCGCCGCGCACACGGTCGTGCTGGCCACCGGCGTGTCCTACCGGGTGCTCGACGCGCCCGGTCTGGCCGACCTGACCGGGCGCGGGGTGTTCTACGGCGCGGCGTCGACCGAGGCACCCAGCTGCGTCGATCAGGACGTCTGGATCGTCGGCGGGGCCAACTCCGCCGGCCAGGCGGCGGTGCACTTCTCCCGGTACGCCAGCCGGGTGCACCTGCTGATCCGGGGCGCCGACCTGACCGCGTCGATGTCGTCGTACCTGATCCAGCAGTTGGACCGGATCGACCGGATCGTGGTGCACCCGCACACCGAGGTGGTCGGCGGCGAGGGCGACGGGCACCTGGAACGGCTGCGGCTGCGGGACACCCGCAGCGGCGACGTCCGCGAGGTGGACGCCTCGTGGCTGTTCATCTTCATCGGCGCGGAGCCGCGCACCGAATGGCTGGACGGGGTGCTGGTCCGCGACGGGCGGGGCTTCATCGTCGCCGGCCCGGACCTGACGGTCGGTGGCCGCAAACCACCGGGGTGGACCCTCGCCCGCGACCCGTACCACCTGGAGTCGAGCCTGCCGGGGGTGTTCGCCGCCGGTGACGTGCGGGCCTCCTCGGTCAAGCGGGTCGCCTCGGCGGTCGGTGAGGGTGCCATGGCCGTCTCGCTGGTACACCGCTATCTGGAGGCACAGTGAGCGACTCCGACGAACGACTCACCCCGGACCAGATTCGGGAGCTGTTCCTGTTCGCCGCCCTCGACGCCGACCAGCTCGACTGGCTGGCCGAACACGGTCGGGTCGAGCACCGGGCCGCCGGCACCGTGGTCTACGCCGAGGGCGAGGAGGCGACCTGCTTCTTCACCCTGCTGTCCGGCACCGTGTCGATGAGCCGGCGGGTGCACGGCGACGACCTGGAGGTCACCCGCACCGACCAGCGCGGCGTGTACGGCGGGGCCACCCAGGCGTACCTCGGTGGGCAGGTCGACCAGGTCTACCTGAACACGCTGCGCGCGGTCACCGACGCCGCGTTCCTGGTACTACCCGCCGAGACGTTCGCCCACGCGGTACGGACCTGGTTCCCGATGGCCATGCACCTGCTGGAGGGGCTGTTCTTCGGGATGCGCGACACCCAGACCATCATCGGCGAGCGGGAACGGCTGCTCGCCCTGGGTTCGCTGTCGGCCGGGCTCACCCACGAGTTGAACAACCCGGCCGGGGCGGCGGTACGGGCCACCTCGGCGCTGCGGGACCGGGTCGCCGGGATGCGGCACAAGCTGGCGATGATCGCCGATGGCCGGCTCGACGGCCGGCGGCTGCACGCCCTGGTGGAGTTGCAGGAGGAGGCGGTGAAGCGGGCCGCCCGCGCGCCGCAGCTGTCCCCGATGGCGGCCAGCGACGCCGAGGACGCCCTGGCCGACTGGCTGGACGGGCAGCGGGTCACCGCCGGCTGGGACCTGGCGCCGACGCTTGTCGCCGCCGGCCTGGACACCGCCTGGCTGGAGCAGGTCCGCGAGGTGGTCGGCCCGCAGGACCTGGAGTCGGCGGTGCGGTGGCTGTCGTACACGTTGGACACCGAGCAGTTGATGGCCGAGATCGACGACGCGGTCACCCGGATCTCCACCCTGGTCGGCGCGGCCAAGCAGTACTCGCAGCTCGACCGGGCCCCGCACCAGGTGGTGGACGTGCACGACCTGCTCGACGCCACCCTGGTCATGTTCAAGGCGAAGGTGCCGCCGGGGGTGCGGGTGGTCCGGGCGTACGACCGGGACCTGCACCCGATTCCGGCGTACGCGGCCGAGCTGAACCAGGTGTGGACGAACCTGATCGACAACGCGCTGTCGGCGATGGGCCCGGAGGGCACCCTGACGCTGCGCACCGGCCGGGCCGGCGACCTGCTGGCCGTCGAGATCGTCGACACCGGGCCGGGTATCGCCGAGGCGGTCCGGCCGCGTATCTTCGAACCGTTCTTCACCACCAAGGCCGTCGGTGAGGGCACCGGGCTGGGGCTGGACATCTCGTACCGGATCGTGGTCAACAAGCACCACGGTGACATCCGGGTGGAGAGCGTGCCCGGGTCGACCGTGTTCCGGGTGCTCCTGCCGTTCACCGCCCCGGCCCGCGCCACCGACGCCCCGGGACGCTGACAGCGAATCCGGCCGTCCGAGGATGCTGTGATCGCGCGGTCACAGAGGATAATGGTTGGTCGCCGTCGGGGGCAAGTAGTGGTTCCCCTCATGTCGCCGGGAGTGGCCCGGCCATACGCTCGGCCACGGGGGGTCTGCCGTCCGCCGCAACCGGCCGGCAGGTCGCCGTACCCCGTCCCCGACGCAGGCGGAGGCCATCGTGACCATCGACCGGGTGACGACCGGGCCGGCGACCGCCGGCACCGCGGTCGGCTACACCGTTGAGGAACTCGCCCGCAAGGTGGGCATGTCGGCGCGGAACATCCGTGCCCACCAGGCCCGCCGGCTGTTGGCACCCCCGGTGCGCCGGGGTCGGGTCGCGCTCTACGACGACTCCCACGTCCGCCGGCTGGAGGCCATCCTGACCCTGCAACGGCAGGGTTTCAACCTGGTCTCCATCGAGGCGATGCTCGGCGTGCGGGGCAGCGACGACACCTCCGACGGGCTGACCGCGATGCTGCAACGGTTGGCTGCCGAACGGCCCGCGTTGACCCACGCGTTGACCCGGCACGGGGTGATCGGGCGGGCGCCGGACGGCACGGTGCGCACGGTGCGGCCCCGGCCGTTGCGTGCCGCGTTGGACCTGCACCGGGTCCGGATGGGCACGGTGCCGGCGTTGCAGGCGCTCAGTGAGGTGCTCGACAGCGTCCGGCCCCTCGCCGACGAACTGGTCGCGGAGGTCACCGCCCGGATGTTGACGCTCGCCCCCGAACTGGGTGGCGGGCCCCGGCCGTCGTGGTCCGACGGGGACCGGGAGACGATCCTGCTGACCCAGGGGGTGGTCAACGTGCTCACCGAGGCGTTCCGGTTGGCGGTGGAGCACCAGGCCGAGGCACACATCGCGGGCCTGCTGGACACCAACGGTCCACAGCCGACGCCCGTCGGGGACGGCGCCCTGGCCGACAAGGGCTGACGCCGCCGCAGCGGGGGCCCGGGTCAGCGGTCGGTGTCGTCGAAACGGGACACCCAGGCGACCAGACCGGAGCGGGACTCCACGCCCGCCTTGCGGTAGATCCGGGTCAGGTGCGCCTCCACCGTGCGGGGGCTGATGTGCAGCTGACGGCCGATCAGCCGGTTGGTGACGCCGGTACTGGCCAGCCGGGCGATGTGCCACTCCCGGTCGGTCAGGGCGGTCTCGGCGAGCGCCCGCACCGGCCGGGCCAGTCGCAGGCCGACCCGTTCGGTGCCGCACCGGGCGGCCAGTTCCTGTGCCCGGCGGCGGGCCCGGCCGGCGGGGCCGTGCTGGTCCACCGCCTCGGAGGCGCGGGCGATGGCGACCAGGGCGAGGCTGTGCCGCAGCGTCATGCCGGCGGCCCGGAACCGGTCCGACGCGGTACGCAGGTACGGCAGCGCAGTCAGCACCTCGCCCCGGGCGAGCAGCACCTCCCCGTACGCCGATTCGGCGAAGGCGTACTGGCCGGGCAGGCCGAGCAGGTCGGCGGCGGCCAACGCGGCGCGGGCCCGCCGGTACGCCTCGGGCAGGTCCCCGGCGGCCAGGGCGGCGGCGCAGAGCAGTTCGTGCCACATCGGTCGCAGGGAGGCCTGCAGGCGGGTGAGCCGGCTGTCGCCACCGGCGTCGGTGAGCATCTCCACACAGGTGGCGGGGTCCCCGGCGAGCAGTGTCGCGGTGGCCAGCGCGGTCGCCGCGGTCCGTCCCGACCAGCTGTCGAGGTCGTTGGCGAGCTCCACGGCGGTGCGGGCCAGGGCCACCGCGCGCTCGTCGTCGCGCGGGCCACCCCGCCACGCGGTGGCCTGCGCCTCGAAGGCGAGGGCGAAGCTGAGCAGGGAACGGCTGCCGATCCGGCGGGCGATGCCGCCGGCCTCGGTGGTCAGCCCGATCACGGTGCCGAGCTGGCCCCGGTGGTAGGCGACCTGGCTGCGGCCGAGCAGCAGTTGGCAGAGCCCGTCGTCGCGGTGGGCGTCCCGGACCAGGGTGATCCCCCGGTCGAGGTGCCGGGTGGCGTCGGAGGGGCGTTCCAGGAACAGCTCGGCCAGCCCGAACGCCAGCAGGCAGTCGGGGCGCTCACGCAGGTCCCGGTCGGGCAGCGCGTCGACGATCGGCGCGCCGACGGCGAGCAGCTCCCGGGCGATCTGCACCTCACCGTCGTGGGCGGCGGCGAGTCCGCGCACGGCGAGCAGGCCGGCCCGGTCGACGCCGCTGGCCTCGCCGTCGGGTGCGCCGCCGGGCACCGGCGACGGGTGACCGGACAGGATGCCGATCGCGCCGAGTTCGGTGGCGAGCTGGAACGCCCCGGCGGTCGGCGTCGGTGTGCCGACCAGTTCCCGGCGGCTGATCGCGGCGGCCTCGGCGTAGTTGCCGAGCAGGCGTTCCACCCGTACCCACTGGGCGACGGCGGCGGTCCGGCGGCCGGTCGAGTCGACGGGCAGTTCGGGGACGACCTCCCGCAGCAGGGTGCGGCTCTCGGCGAGGTTGCCCATCTCGCCGGTGATCCGGGCCAGCAGCAGGGTGACGTCGTGCCGGCTGTCCGGGGAGCCGGCCGGCGGGCGTACCGCGCGCAACGCCGTACGCAACCAGCGGACGGCCAGTTCCGGGGCGTCGCCGCGGATCTGCTCGGCGGCCCGGCAGAGCACGTCGACGTAGGGTTCGACCGGCCGGCCGTGGGGCAGCCCGAGCAGGTGTTCGGCCTGCTCCGCCCGCTCGGCCGGCGGGGCCTGCCGGGCGAGCAGCACGGTCAAAGCCCGGTGGTGCGCCTCCGCCCGCCAGGCCGGGTCGGTGTCCTGCGCGACCGCCGCGCGCAGCACCGGGTGCCGGAAGGTGAACCGTGCCGTGGTCGGGACGACCCGCAGCAGGTCCCGGCGGACCAGACGCCAGGCGGACTCGGTCACCTGCCCGGCCGGCAGCCAGGCGACCTCGGCGAGCAGGTCCACCCCGCACGGTGTGCCGCACACGGCCGCGGCACGCAGGCAGGTCGCGTCGACCGGGGCCAGGCCGGCCCACTCGGCGCGCAGGGTGCCCACGGCCCGTTCGGTGAGCCGGGGCCCGGTGGTCGGCGCAGCGTCCCGGTCGCCGTCGGCCGGCCCGACGGCGTCCAGCGCGGCGAGGTAGCCGGGGTTGCCGGCGGCCCGGTCGTGGCGGCGGCCCAGGTCGGCCGGGTCCTCGTCCGGGTACAGCGCGACGGTTTCGGCGAGGCTGAGTGGTCCCAGTTCGATCCGCTCCCGGCCCCGGCCGCCGGGGACGCCGGCGTCGGGCGGGCCGAACGGCATCGCGGTGTCGAGCTGGCGGGGCCGGTAGACCAGGATCAGCAGCAGCGGCGCGGACACCGGGTAGCGCAGCAGGTGGGCGACGAGCCCCATGGACGAGGTGTCGGCCCAGTGCAGGTCGTCCAGGACGAGGGCCAGCCCGTCGCGGGCGGCCAGGGTGAGCAGCCGGCGGGCCAGTTGGTAGGTGCGGAACTGGCGTACGTCGAGCGGAGCGACGGCGGGCGGGGTCGGCAGGCCGTCGGGCACGGCGGTGGGGTGCTGTGGGTCGACGCTCACGGGGTGGGGGGCGCCGAAGGCGTGCCGGAAGACGTGGAACGGGATGTCCCGCTCGGCTTCCACACAGGTGCCGACGGCCCGGGGCAGGGCCGGGAGGCAGCCGTCCAGCGCGGCGTGGACGAGGCGGGTCTTGCCGATTCCCGGGTCGCCGACCACCTCGCACACGACCTGGGTGCCGGTGCGGACGCTGTCGGCGTGGGCGGCGCGGATGCGGGCGACCTCCGGCCGCCGTCCGACGAATGGTGAGCCGGACAGCGCATCCTCCAGCCCAGCTGCCGTCACGCAGATCACGTGTATTCCCTGCGACCCTCCAATGGGGATTGCCGGGACTATACCGGTGGCCGGAAACACGAGGAACATCGATGTCGCGGGGGTGACCGAACGATTCGGCCCGCTGACCGTACGGATGGCGGAATCGGCCGTTTCCGGTGTGGCGTCGTCGTGCGGCGTCGGTCGGTGGTCAGCGGGTGGGCGGGGTGACAGGCAGCGCGGCGATCAGTCGGATCTGCGCGGTGCGGGACTCGTCGATGCGCCGGGCCAGGTCGCGGACGGCCGGGGCGACCGCCACCGCCAGGTGCGCCCGGGCCAGCGCGGCGGCCTGCCGCTGCTGCGGCACCAGCACCGCCACCAGGGCGGCGTCGTAGCCGGCGTCCGGGGTGCCGCGCAGCAGTGCCACCGGGTCGGGGGTGTCGCCCGGGTCGGGGTGGGCGTGCCGGTGGCGGTCGCCAGCCGGGCCGGCGGCGGCGATCCACCGGCGGGCCTGGGCCACCTCGTCGCTCTCGGTGGCGTCGATCGCCGCGACGAGGGTCCGCAACCGGGGTTCCCGGACCCGCTGCGGCGCGGCCCGGACGATGGCCAGGGTCCGTTCCTGGTGGGCGGTCATGGTGTGCAGGAACACCAGGTCGGTTCCGTCTACCACGGTCGTCGTGCCCGACGGTGCCGGCGCGGGGGTGGCCGGGGGCGCGGTGGACGCGCATCCGGCGAGCAGCAGGGCCGCCACGGCGACCAGGGTGCCCCGGCGGCGGCCGGGTCGGCCGGCGGGTACGGGTGGCCGGCCGCCGCCGGCCCGTCGGGGGCCGGCGGCGGGTGGGGACGTGACGCCCGGTCGAGGCGGTGGCATGGTCGACGGCCGGGTCAGATCCGGGTCCACAGGGCGGGCACGTAGGGCGGCTCCCAGCCCGGCAGGGCGGTGTGCGCCTGTCGGCACCGGTAGCTCACCGCCTGGTAGGTGACCACGTCGCCGACCTGGTAGCTGCGGCCGGCCGTCCAGCTGCCGCCGGCGGTCGGCGGGGCGGTCGGGGTCGGGGTCGGGGTGGCGGTACGGGTCGGGGTGGGCGTGGGGGTGG
>NZ_JBMDWU010000587.1:0-4883 GCF_048594385.1 Micromonospora sp.
CAAGCCGTGAGGCGGTCCCCGACCGCCGGCGCCGCCCGCCGAGCCCGACCCACCCAGGAGGAGACATGGCAGACAGCTCGTTCGACATCGTGAGCAAGGTCGACCGGCAGGAGGTCGACAACGCCCTTCGCCAGACGGAGAAGGAGCTTGCCCAGCGGTTCGACTTCCGTGGCACCGGCGCCGAGATCTCCTGGTCGGGTGAGGAGGCGATCAGCCTCCAGGCCGAGACCGAGGAGCGGGTCAGCGCCGCCCTGGACGTGTTCAAGGAGAAGCTGGTCAAGCGGAACATCTCGCTGAAGTCGTTGGACGCCGGCGAGCCGCGCCAGTCGGGCAAGACCTACCGGCTCGATTGCAAGATCATCCAGGGCATCGAGTCGGAGAAGGCCAAGGCGATCAGCAAGAAGATCCGTGACGAGGGCCCGAAGGGTGTCCAGGCGCAGATCCAGGGCGACCAGCTCCGGGTCACGGGCAAGAAGAAGGACGACCTCCAGACCGTCATCTCGCTGCTCAAGGGCGAGGACTTCGGGGTGGCCCTCCAGTTCACCAACTACCGCTGACCCGGTAGCCAGGCTCCACCCGGCCGGGCGGTCGTCCCCACGGGGACGGCCGCCCGGCGCACGCACGGACCCCGGACGACAGCGGGACCCCGTACCCCCGAGGGGCGCGCACGATGGTCAGACGGTGACGGGGTGTTCGGCGCGGACGGCGGCGGCCTCGGCGCGGGCGATCGGGCCGCCGGGCAGCGCCGCGACCCCGGCCCCGACGCCGACCGCCCCGGCGGCGAAGAGGAACGCCCAGGGCACCCCGCCGGCGTGGTCGACGATCAGGCCGGCGACCGCGCCGCCGGCCGCGCTCGCCGCCACCGACATGGTCACCACCCAGGTGTACGCCTCGTTGAGCATGCCCGTCGGGGTGATCCGCCCGACCAGGGTGTTCTCCAGGGTCAGCGCGGGGGCGATGGTGGCTCCACCGATCACCAGGGCGATGCCGAGGGACACCGGGCCGGGCATCACCGCGAAGATCGCCAGGGTGCCGGCCACCGCCCCGAGCAGCCAGGCGAACTGGCGGGTCATGTTGGCCGCCGGGCGGCGTACCCCGAACCAGAAACCACCCACGGCGCTGCCCACCCCCCAGACGGCGAGCAGCAGGCCGGCCAGGCTCTGTGGGTCGTCGGTGGGCTGGTTGCCGGCGAACGCCGGCACGATCACCCCGGCCGCGCCGAAGGCGATGCCGAGGCTCGCCACGCAGACCAGCAGCGCCGGGAACCCGCCGACCCGCAGCGGGCCGAGGCCCCGCGCGTGGTGCTCGCGGGCGTGCGGACGCCAGGCACGCATCACCCGCCCCAGCGCCACCCCGCCGGTGCCGACCAGGGTCACCACGGCCGCGCCGACCAGTGCGGCGGCGGCGTCGGCCAGCAGGACGAAGGCGGCCACGAGCAGCGGGCCGAGCACGAAGACGACCTCGAACAGCGACGTCTCGGCGGCCAGCGCGGTATTGCGGAGCTGGTAGCGGCCGGTCGCCGGGGCGGTCAGGTCGTTCCAGGCACCCCGGATGGCGGCGGTCAGCGGCGGGTAGGTGGCCCCGGCCAGCCCGGCTGCCAGGTAGATCAGGCGCAGGTCGGCGTTCTCGGCGCGACTGGCCCCGAGCAGCGCGAACAGGGCCAGGGGGTGCGCCACGGCGGTGACCAGCAGCACCGGCGTGGGCCCGACCCGGTCGGCGATCCGGCCGGCGACCGGGCTGAGCGCGGCACCGGACAGCGCGTAGATTCCGCCGGCCACGGCGGCGAGGGAGTACCGCCCGGTGACCTGCTCCACGACCAGCAGCAACGCCAGCGGGGTCATGCCGATGCCCAGCCGGCCGACGACGCCGAGGAGCAGCAGCAGTGGGGCGCCGGGAATCCGCCAGACGCCCAGGTACTGGCGCAGTGCGGACACGGCACACCTCCCAGGAGACGATCAGGTAACGACTCAGAACCCTGTAGACCCTAACGCCGCAGGTCGCTCCGGGAATGGTCGATTCACTCACATCCGGGGCCGCTGACCCGGTGGCGGCGAGAGGGTAACTTGCTGATCGACCCAGATACATACACCGCTGGATCGCCCCCGATGTCGTAGGAGGTCCAATGGTCGGCACGACGACCGAACGCCGCCGGCCCGGCCCGGCGTCCCAGGGCAGCCGCCGCCGGGAAGCTGCCCCGGTGCTCCGCAAGAGCACCAGTCACCAGCAGAACGGGGTCGAGGAAGCGGACCCGACGACCTGATGACCGACGCCGACGAGCGGTTCTCACCGCCCCCCGGTTACCTGGCCCTGTTCCGGCATCCGGTCGCCTCCCGCCTGGTCACCGCCCGGGGGATCTCCGAGCTGGGCGACTTCGTGGGGCTGGCCGCGCTGCTGCTGCTCGCGTACGACCAGACGCAGTCGGTCCTCGGGCCGGCCGCCGTGTACGCCGCCCGCGCCCTGCCCGCCCTGCTGGTCGCCACGGTGTTCAGCGGCTGGCTGGACGTGCCAGCCCGCCGTACCCTGCTGGTCTGGCTCTCGGTGGCCGGCGCGGTGCTGATCGCGGTCCCCTTCGCGGTGCCCCGGCCGGTGCCGGCGATCGTCGCGGCCGGTCTGCTCGGCGCGGTCCGGGCCGCCTACTCCAGCGTCAACGTGGCGGTCGCCGCCGAGTCGGTGGACGCCCCGCTGCGGCTGCCGCTGTTCGGGCTGTCGGCCTTCGCCAACCAGATCGGCCAGGTGGTGGGGCTGCTGGCCGGGGCGAGCATCACCGTGGCCCTCGGCCCCCGGGTGGCGCTCCTGATCGACCTGGTCTCGTTCCTCGTCGCGGCGGTGGTGCTGGCCGGTCTGCCGACCGGGCAGCAGCGGCGGCGCGGGCCGCGCCCGCCGGCCACCGCCGGCCTGCGGACCATCGCCGGGCACCCGGTGCTGCGCGGTGTGGCCCTGCTCACCCTCGCCACGGTGCTCTCCGGCGCGCTACCGGAGACCCTCGCCCCGGACCTCGCCGCCGGGGCCTGGCGGCCGGTGGTGCTGGCCTCCTCGGCGCTGGGCGGCGCGGTCTTCGTGCTGGTGTTGGGGCGGGGCACCTGGCTGGGCCGGCTGGCCGGGCAGGTCACCGTGGCCGCCGCCCTGGCCGGGGCGCTGCTGCTGGCCGCCCTGCTGGTCGCCACGCACGCCCCGGTGTGGGCGCTGGCCTGCGCCAACGCGCTGATCGGCGCGGGCGGCGGGTGGCTGATCGGCGCGCAGGCCACCTTTGCCCGGCTGGCCCCGGTGGAGCGGATGGGGCAGGTGGAGGCGACCATCGTGGCCGCCAACATCGTCGTCGCCGGCTGCGGGATCTTCCTGCTCGGGTCGGCCGCCGCGCTGTTCGGGCCAGCCGTGGCCTACCTGCTGGCCGGGGTGCTGCTGCTGGTCGTGGTGCTGCTGACCCGCCCCGACCGGCTGCCGGCCGACGCCGGCCCGCAACCGACCGTCTCCCCGCACTGACGCCCTGCGGCGGCCCGGCTCCCGGCGGAGGCACCGCGACGGACCGCTGACCCCGACCACCGCGCGCCGGTGGTCCCGGCGCGGGGGCGCCGCGCGCAGACGACCGCGCCCGCGTCCGGAACGTGGACGCGGGCGCGGGTGTCGGTCGGGGTCAGCGCTGGAACTGCACCGGGCCGGTGTTGCGGGCCATCTGCTCCAGCCGGGCCACCCGCTCCTCCATCCGGGGGTGGGTGGAGAAGAGCGCGGCGATGCCGCCACCCCGCTTGAACGGGTTGTCGATCATCAGGTGGGCGGTGCTGGTGAGCTGGCCCTGGGCGGGCAGCGGCCGGGCCTGGGTACCCAGGTGGATCTTGCGGAGGGCGCTGGCCAGGGCCAACGGGTCCCGGGTGAGCTGCGCGCCCGACGCGTCGGCCTGGAACTCCCGGCTGCGGCTGATCGCCAACTGGATCACGGTGGCCGCGATCGGGCCGAGGATGATGGTGAGCAGCAGCACGGCCGGGTTCGGGCCGTCCTCGTCGTTGCTGCCGCCCAGCGGGATGAAGAACGCCAGGTTCGCCAGCATGGTGATGATGCCGGCCAGCCCGGCCGCCACGCTGGAGATCAGGATGTCCCGGTTGTAGACGTGGGACAGCTCGTGGCCGATCACCCCGCGCAACTCGCGGTAGTCGAGGATCTCGGTGATCCCCTGGGTGACGCAGACCGCCGCGTTGGCCGGGTTACGGCCGGTCGCGAACGCGTTGGGCTGCGAGGTGGGGCTCACGTACAGCCGGGGCATCGGCTGCCGGGCCTCGGTGGCCAGCTCACGCACCATCCGGTACAGCTCGGGGAACTGCGCCTCGCTGACCGGTTGCGCCCGCATCGAGCGCAACGCGAGCTTGTCGGAGAAGAAGTAGGTCACGCCGTTCATCAGCAACGAGACGACGACGGCGACGACGAGGCCACCGCTCCCACCGAACCAGTAGCCGACCGCGAGGATCAGCGAGGTCAGCAGGCCCAGCAGCGCTGCGGTCTTCAGACGGTTGTGATGCACGATCGCTCCTTCGGTGCGCGGGTCACGCGGGACCCGCTGACCGGTACAACGTCACCGGTACCCGTCAACCATCCAGCTCATGACTGGCAGTTGACTGACAGAAGCTGGGAACCCGCTGAACGGACCGGACACCGGGGACGACCCGGGACACCAGGTCGGGGGACGTCCGGCCCGCCGGGGCGCAACCACCGAGCGGGGCGGGCCGCGGGGGGCGCGATCCAGCCCCCCGGGGGGGGCGCAACCGCTCACCCCGGCCCGCGCGGTCGCCCCGGCGCGCCCCCCGCACACCGCCCAGGCCACCCGGCCGGGCATCACCCCGGGCGCGACCCCCAGGGGCGCGCCCGGCTGCCCGGTTCGGGCGGGGACGCCGGTC
>NZ_JBMDWU010000588.1:0-22420 GCF_048594385.1 Micromonospora sp.
GAGGACGCGTTGCATCGCGGCCCGGGACCTCCGGGCGGTGCGCAGGTAGTCGTCGAGGAACTCCCCCGGGTCGTCCGCGCCGAGCAGCCGCACCACGCCGGCCAACTCCACCCCGTGCCGGGGAAGCTGGTCGCCGGCGCGTCCCCGGACCAGCATCAACGCGTTGCGGACCTGCGCGGCGAGGGTCCACCCGGCGGTCATCGCGACGGCGTCCGCCGGGTCGACCAGCTTGGCGTCCCGGGCCGCCGCGAGCGCGTCGAGGGTACGCGTGCCGCGCAGCTGCGGGTACGCCCCGGCGTACCGGAGCTGGAGCAGCTGCACCGCCCACTCGACGTCGGCGAGGCCACCCCGGCCGAGCTTGGTGTGGGTGGCCGGGTCGGCGCCCCGGGGCAGCCGTTCGTTCTCCACCCGGGCCTTGATCCGCCGGATCTCGACCACCTGTTCCCGGGTCAACCCGTCGGCCGGGTAGCGGACCGGGTCGATCATCGTCTCGAACTCGGTGCCCAGGTCGGCGTCGCCGCAGACGAACCGGGCCCGCAACAGGGCCTGCGCCTCCCACACCCGCGACCAGCGGGCGTAGTACTGGGCGTACGCGGCGAGACTGCGCACCAGCGGCCCCTGCCGTCCCTCGGGGCGCAGGTCGGCGTCGACGCCGAGCGCCGGGTCGGGGGCGGGCGCACCGAGCAGCCGGCGCAGCTCCTCGGCGATCGCGTGCGCGGCGGCGCTGGCCGCGCTCTCCGCCGTCCCGGCCGGCGGGTCGTAGACGAAGAGCACGTCGGCGTCGGAGAGGTAGTTCGACTCGTACCCGCCGAGGCGGCCCAGACCGATCACCGCGAACCGCAGGCCGGGCAGCTCCGGCTGGGCGGCCCGGACGGCGCGCAGCGCGGCGGACAGGGTGGCGTCGGTGACGTACGACAGGCCAGTGCCGACCCGGGTGACGTCGGCCAGCGGGCCGGCCGGTGCGCCGCGCTCGGGTCGCGGGGCCAACCCGTCGGCCCGGCTGAGCACGTCGGCGCAGGCGATCCGGACGAGTTCCCGGCGGCGCAGCGCGCGTACCGCCCGGGTCGCCTCGACCGGGTCGGCGTGCCGGGCCGCGGCGGCGGCGAACCCGTCGCAGAGCACCTCCCGGGGCCGGGGGGTCAGCTCGTTCTCCTCGGCCAGCAGCCGCAGCGCCTCCGGTTCCCGGGCCAGCAGGTCGGCCGCGTACCGGGAGGAGGACAGCACCCGGGCCAGCCGGCGGGCCACCGGGCCGGAGTCGCGCAGCAGCCGCAGATACCACGGGGTGCTGCCGAGCTTGTCGGAGACCTGGCGGTAGTTGAGCAGCCCCCGGTCCGGTTCGGGTGCGTCGGCGAACTCGCTGAGCAGCACCGGCAGCAGGGTGCGCTGGATCGCCGCCGTCCGGCTCACCCCGCCGGTGAGGGCCTGGAGGTGCCGCAGCGCCCCGGCCGGGTCGGCGAAGCCGAGCACCTCCAGCCGGTGCCGGGCCGCCTCCGGGGTGAGCCGCAGCCCGTCGGCGGGCACCCGGGCCACCGACTCCAGCAGCGGCCGGTAGAGCAGCTTGGCGTGCAGCCGGCGTACCTCGGTGGCGTGGGCGACCCAGTCGGCGCGGAAGCTCTCCACGGCGCTGCGGCCGGGGATGGCGGCGTAGCCGAGCGCGGCGGCCAGCCAGCGCAGCGCGGCCGGCTCGGTCGGCACGGTGTGGGTCCGCCGCAGCGCCTGGAGCTGGAGCCGGTGTTCGACACCGCGCAGGAAGCGGTATCCGCGCAGCAGCGCCTCACCGTCGGCCCGCCCGACGTAGCCGCCGGTCACCAGCGCGCGCAGCGCCGGCACGGTGCCCGGCACCCGCAGCGACTCGTCACCCCGGCCGTGCACCAGTTGCAGCAGTTGGACGGCGAACTCGATGTCCCGCAGCCCGCCCGGACCCCGTTTGATCTCGCGCTCCAACTCCTTCGGCGGGACGTTGTCGATGATCCGGCGGCGCATGGCGCGTACGTCGGAGACCGCCTCGGGACGTTCGGACGCCCGCCAGACCAGCGGGGCGAGCGCGTCGATCCACTCGCCGGCCAACGCCAGGTCACCGGCGGCCGGGCGGGCCTTGAGCAGCGCCTGGAACTCCCAGGTGCGGGCCCACCGCTGGTAGTAGGCGAGGTGGCTGGCGAGGGTGCGCACCAGCGGCCCGCGGTTGCCCTCGGGGCGCAGCGCGGCGTCCACCGGCCAGGCGACCAGCCCACAGACGTGGATCAGCCGGGCGGCGACGGTGGTCGCGGCGGGCAGGTCCTCGTCGGTCGCGGCCACGAAGATCACGTCGACGTCGGAGACGTAGTTCAGTTCGTCGCCGCCGCACTTGCCCATCGCCACCACGGCCAGCCGGGGCCGGGCCGTGCCCGCCGGCAGCTCACCCACCGCGATCTCGTACGCCGCCGCGAGGGTGGCGTCGGCCAGCGCGGACAGCGCCGACATCACCTGCTCCAGGCCGCGTCCGCCGGTCAGGTCGGCCGCCGCGATCCGCAGCAGCGCCAGCCGGTACGCCTGCCGCAGCACCGCCACCGGCGCGGTGGCGGCCGTCAGCCGCCCGGCGAGCGCCAGGTCGAGCCGCCCGTCGGCGGTGGGGGCCAGCCCGTCCGGGGCGGTGCCGAGCACCGTCCACTGACCGGGGTTGGCGACCAGGTGGTCGCCCAGGGCGGCGGACGCGCCGAGCACGGCGACCAGCCGGCGGCGCAGCCCCGGGTCGGCGGCGAGCGCGGCCAGCAGCTCCGACCCGGTCGCGTCGTCGGCGGTGCGGCGTTCGGTCTCCACCATCCGGTGCAGCTGGCGCAGCGCCAGATCCGGGTCGGCGGCCCGGGAGAGCGCGGCCAACAGGTCGGCCGCCGACCTGTCGGTGGGTTCCTGCTCGTCGGCCTGCCACAGCCCGAGCCCGTCCGCGCCGAGCAGATCGGCGGCGCGGACCCCACCGTCACCCTCGGCGAACCCGTAGCGGGCCAGCCGTCCCCTGGTCGGTCTGCTCATCTCAGTGCCCGAGCAGGGGCAGGCTGCGGCGGGTGTCGTCGTCCAACTCGCCGAGGGCGAGGGCGGCGAACCGGACGGCGAACGGCTGCCACACCTCCTCGACGTCGGCCATCACCCGGTCGCAGGCGGCCACCACCAGGTCCTCGTCGTAGCCCAGCTCGGCGAGCAGTTCGGAGCCGTGCGCCCATTCGGCGATCATGGCGGTGTCGCACTCGATGTGGAACTGCAGGCCCCAGGCCCGGTCGCCGAGCCGGAACGCCTGGTGCGGGTAGCGGGTCGAGGCGGCCAGCAGGGTGGCGGCCCGGGGCAGCTCGGTGATCTCGTCGGTGTGCCACTGGAGCACGTCCGGGATCAGCGGCACGTACCGGAACAGCAGGTCGCTCTCGGCGGCGTCGCGCCGGCCGACCACCCCCGGGCCCACCTCGGGGCCGGACGGGCTGCGCTCGACCAGGCCGGCGTGCGCGGTGGCGAGCAGTTGCGCGCCGAGGCAGACGCCGAGGGTCGGCACCCGGTGCCGCACGGCCTTGCGCAGCAACCCTTCGAGCTTCGGGAACCAGGGTGCGCCGGGGGTGCCGTCGGGGGCCGGGTAGGCGTGCTGGTCACCGCCGAGCACCACCAGCGCCACGTACCCGTCGAGGTCGTCGGGAAGCTCGTCGCCGGCGTGCGGACGCAGCACCCGCAGCTCAAGGCCCCCCTCCACCAGCCACTCCCCCAGCCGTCGGGGGTCGTCGGTCGGGTCGTTCTCGATCACCAGTGCGGTTCCCACGCCGTCGAGGCTAGCGGGTGCGTCGACCGCCGCCGGGAACGCCTCGGTCCGCCCGGCGGGGCGGCTATGCTCGGCCGCTGTGACCGCCGACGACCCGTCCGTCCTGCGCCCACCCGTGCTGCGGGAGGGGGACACGGTGCTGCTGGTCTCGCCGTCCGGGCCGACCAGGCCGGAGCGGGTGGCCCGGGGCATCGAGCTGCTGACCGGCTGGGGGCTGCGCCCGCAGGTGGCGCCGAACGCGTACGCCAGGCGGGGTTACCTCGCCGGTGACGACGCGCTACGCGCCGCGGACCTGAACGCCGCCTTCGCCGACCCGCAGGTGCGCGGGGTGATCTGCACCCGGGGCGGGTACGGCGCGCAGCGGGTGGTGGACCTGATCGACATGGCCGCCGTGCGGCGGGACCCGAAGGTGGTGGCCGGGTTCTCCGACATCACCGCCCTGCAGTTCGCGCTCTGGCGGGGTGCCCGGCTGGCCGGGGTGCACGGCCCCGGAGCGGCCTGGGTGGACGAGCGGACCCCGCTGCGCTCGGCGGAGTCGCTGCACACCGCGCTGATGACCACCGCGCCGGTCACCGTCGAGGCGGTGCCCGGGGAGGAGACGTATCCGGTCCGGGTCCCCGGCCGGGCGGTGGGTCGGCTGCTCGGCGGGAACCTCTGCCTGATCACCGCCACCCTCGGCACCCCGGACATGCCGGACCTGACCGGGGCGGTGCTGTTGGTCGAGGAGGTGCAGGAGCCGCCGTACAAGGTCGACCGGATGCTCACCCACCTGCGCCGCGCCGGGGTGCTCGACGGCCTGGCCGGGGTGGCGGTGGGCCAGTTCACCGACTGCGCGGACGGCTGGGCCACCACCGTCGTGGACGTGCTCACCGACCGGCTGGGCGACCTCGGCGTGCCGGTCCTCGGCGGCCTGCCGATCGGCCACGGCCCCGGCCAGCTCTCCGTCCCCGTGGGCACCAGCGCCACCCTCGACGCCACCGCCGGCACCCTCACCGTCGCCCCCGCCGTCCGGTAACCCACCCCACCCGCCTGACCCGGCCCGGCCGCGCCCTGCCCCGCCGTGCCTCGCCCCGCCGTGCCCCGCCTCGCCCCGCCTCGCCCCGCCTCGCCTCGCCTCGGTGATCAAGAGGTTCGCGTCAAAGGAAAGCGCCTTCCTGACCGAAACCTCTTGATCACCGGGGGCGGAGGGTGGAACTTTCAGCTGGCGGACAGGGTCGGGACGGGGGTTTTCCAGGTTCGGTGGTCACTGTCGGTGACGTCAACAGCACCACCGACCCATGGAGGACCGATGTCCCGCACGATGTCGAAGAAGCAGCTGCTGGTCGGCCTCGCCGCCGCCGGCGTGCTCGGGGTGGGGATCGCCGCTCCGACGGTGGCCTTCGCCGAGGAGTCGGCCACCCCGACCGCCGGCGTCAGCAGCGCGGCCGACCCGGGCACCGACCGGCAGCAGCAGCGCGCCGACCGGCAGAACGAGTTCGCCGAGGCGCTCGCCAAGGAGCTGGGGGTGGACACCGACAAGGTGACCGCCGCCCTGGAGAAGGTGCGCGAGCAGCACAAGGACCGCGCCAAGGGTGACCGGCCGGAGCGTCCGTCGCCGCAGGACCGGCAGGAGAAGCTGGCGGAGCGGCTGGCCCAGGCGGTCAAGGACGGCAAGCTCACCCAGGAGCAGGCCGACGCGATCACCAAGGCCGTCGAGGCAGGGGTCTTCCCGGGCCCGGCCGGTCGCGGCCACCACGGCGGCCCGGAGGGTACGCCCGGCAGGTGACCCGCTGCGGCCCGCCCGACCCGGCGGGCCGACGATCGACACGACAGAGCCGACGGTCGACACACCAGGGCCGATGATCGACACACCCGGGCCGATGTTGCGGTGTCCGACGCCCTGGTACACCGCAACGTCGGCCCCCTGGTGTCAGGCGCCGCCGCCCGAGGAGAAGAGACCGAGGTGGGTGCCCACCGGGTCACGCACCAGGGCGAGGGTCAGGCCGCTCGGCGTGGTCCGGGGCGGGGTCAGCACCGTGCCGCCCGCCGCCTCGGCCCGCCCGCAGGTCTGCGCCACGTCGGCCACCTCGGCGTAGAGGATCGCGTAGCCGGGTGCGCCCTCGGCGAGAGCCCGGATGCCGCCGCCGATGCCGGTCGACTCCCCCGCCGTGGTCGTCCGGTAGGAACCGCCCTCGGCCGTGCCCTCCTCGGTGAAGGTCCAGCCGAACAACTCCGCGTAGAAGCTCTGCGCCTCGTCCGGCCGGTCGGTGCCGATCTCGAACCAGGTGACGGGTGTGCTGGTCACGCGTTGCCTCCTGTTCCCCCGCCGACCGGGCGGCCGGCGGGCTCGGCAGCCAGCCTCCCGGGTGTCCGCGACACCGTCCTGTCGGTGTTTACCGCCCGGTCCACCCGGCCACGTCGCACCGATCCGTCCGGGCAGCCCCCCACCGATCCGGCCGGACAGCCCCGCACCGACCGGCCTGGGCAGCCAACGCGGCCGGCCTGGGAAGCCCACGCGCCGGCCGACCCGGGCGGCCGGCATGCCGGGTCAGACCAGGGTCAGCCGGCGTACCCGCTCGGCCGGGACGTCCAGGTCGGCCGGGGAGAACTCCCGGGTCACCCGCTCCGGCAACGCCTCGACCCCGACGATCCGGTCGGTACGGAAGCAGCGCAGCCCGGCGCGCAGCCGGCACCAGGCGAGCAGGTACCAGTGCCGGTCGTTGCCGAGGTAGCCCAGCGGCTCGACCTCGCGCGAGGAGGCCACGCCGCAGCGGTCGGCGTACCGCAGGCGCAGCACCCGGCGGGCGGCGACCGCGTCGGCGACGACGGCCGGGACGGACGTGGTCGGCCCGGTGCCGACCAGCAGCACCCGGCCGGCGAGCAGGCGCGCGTCGGCGGCGTCGGCGGCCGGCAGCACCGCGAGCAGTTTGCGTAGCGCCGTGCCGCCGGCCACGGCGAACGGGGTGCCGGCGAGCCGGTGCAGGGCCACCGCCATCGCCACCGCCTCGGTGGCGGTCAGGTTGACCGGCGGCAGGGTGTGCGACCGGTCGACCACGTAACCGCCGGTGCGGCCGGGCTCGGCCCAGATCGGCACGCCGGAACCCTGGAGGGCGGCGATGTCGCGTTCGACGGTGCGGGTGCTCACCTCGAACCGGTCGGCCAGCCAGCGGGCGCTGCGCGGCCGGGGCGACACCGCCCGCAGCTCCTCCACCAGGGCATAGAGACGATCCGTCCGGTTCACCCCCGCACGCTACGACGGGGGTACGACGCACCGCCCCCGTCCACCCCGGCGGGGCGGACGGGGGCAGGTGGTCACCTCAGGTAGGGACCATCGGTGCCGATCCTGCCGGGGGCCGGGTTGCCGGGCAGGTCCAGCACGTACACCCGCAGGTTGCCCCGGCCGCTGACCGCAGCGGTGAGGGTGCCGTTCGTGACGGCCCGGACGTCCCCGGTCACCGCGTCCCGGTACGTCCCGTTCGGCACCCCGGTGAAGGTGGCCGTGCCCGAGACGGTGACCAGGGCGAAGCTGTCCACCCCGCCCTCGGTGAACCGGCGCTTGTAGGCCATCTGGTTGCCGCTGACCCCCTCGGTCGAGTACTGGCCCTTCTGGAGGGCCGGGATGGCCCGCCGGATGCGGTTGAGCCGCTGTACGTGCTTGACCAGCGGCGCGCTGAGCGTGGTCGCCACCGCCCCACTGGCGCTGCCGACCACCCCGAAGTCGGTGGCGGTGACGCTGCCGGCGAGGTGGTCGCCGTAGTACGCCCGACCGGTGGTCGCCAACGGGCAGGTCGGCCCGCAGTCGATCTTCGCACCCTTCTGGAACTCGATCTCGGAGCCGTAGTAGAGCGTCGGGATGCCGCGGAAGGTCCACATCAGGCTCATGTTCTCGGCCCAGGCGTCGGTGCCCCCGGCGTAGCGGGTGTTCGACTTGTTCGGCCCGTAGTCGTGGCTGTCGACGTAGACGACGTTGTAGGTGGCGTCGTTGTAGCTGTCGTCGGAGTCCCTGCCGTTGCCGTAGGCGTTGCCGGCGTCGCCGAAGTTCATGTGCATCCGCATGTCGATGACGTTCATGCCGGAGAACTTCGAGTGGTCCGGCGCGTGGTAGGTGTTGCCCCGCAGGAACGCGTTGTCGCTGGTCGGCTGCCCGCCGGTGCCGATCAGCTGCTCGTAGTCGTACTGCTCGATGGCGGCCTTCACGTCGTCCGGGCTGTACTCCCTGCGCTCCTTCCAGGTGAAGAACTGCGCGGAGTGGTTGACCGAACCCCGGTTCCACTTGTCGTTGACGAACGCGGCCACCTCGCCGAAGACGTAGAAGTCCCGGCCCTTCGCGCCGTGCCGGGCGACGGCGTGCTGCTGGATCGCCGGCAGGAAGCGCCGGTTCCAGGTGACCCGGGGGATGTGCACGGCGGTGTCGATCCGGAAGCCGTCCACCCCCATGTCGATGTACCTGTTGTACGCGTCGATCAGGTACTGCTGGACGGTGGCGTTCTCGGTGTTGAAGTCGGCCAGGTCCTCGTGCAGCCAGCAGCTCCGGGCGTCCTCGCCCTCCCAGTTGCCGATCCAGCACTGGTGGTAGAGGTCGGCGGGGAAGAGCCTGCCGGTCGGCACCGGCCACTGGCAGTGGTAGACGGTGTAGCCCTCCTGGCTGTACGCGCCGTTGGGGGTGCCCCAGTTGAGGCAGCGGTTGGCGGTGGGGGCGGTGCCCGACCAGACGTCGCCGTTGTAGGGGCGGCCCTTGGCCTTGGCGTTCTGCGCGGCGGTCAGGGTCGGGTCGTTGCCGTCGTGTTCGACCATCGGGTCGTACTCGCGGCCGGCCTGCGGTTGGTCGTAGTACCACTTCCACTGCTCGTCGCGGACGCCGTAGACGGTGGGGACGAAGAGCCCCTTCGCGCCCCAGCGGGAGCTGTGGTTGTAGACCACATCCTGGAAGATCTTCATGCCCTTGGCGTGGGCGGCGTTGATGAGTTGCTGGTAGCTGGCCCCGGGGCTCTCCAACCGGGGGTCCACCCGGTAGAAGTCCCAACCGTGGTAGCCGTGAAAGTCGTAGTCGGAGCGGTTGAGCACCACCGGGGTGATCCAGATGGCCGAGAAGCCCAGCCCCTTGATGTAGTCCAGCTTGTCGACCAGGCCCTTGAAGTCCCCCCGGAACATCGGGTCGTCGTTCGCCGCGTTGCCGGACCTGACGTGCTGGCTGCCGCCCCGGTTGTTGGTGGCGTCGCCGTCGGCGAAGCGGGCGGTCATCACGAAGTAGATGCTGTCCTCGCGCGGGTCGCCGCCGAGCGGCGAACCGCCCACCGGCGGGGTGGTCCCGGTGGTCGCGGTGGCGGGCGCACTCGCCGCCGACCGGTTGCCGGCCGCGTCGAGGGCCCGCACCGTCCAGCTGTACGCGGTGCCCGCGGCGAGGTCGTACGCCACGTACCGGGTCGCCGTGGTGGTGACGGTGGTGGTCCCACCGGTGCCGCCGGTACGGGTCAGTTCGTACCCGGTGACTGCCCGGTCGTCGGTGGCGGCCGTCCAGGACAGCGTGACGGACAACCCGTCGGCGGTGGCGGCGAGCCCGGCGGGGGTGGACGGGGGTGTGGTGTCCGGGGTGGCGGGCAGGCACGGGTCGGCGGCGTCCGGGGTGACCACCCCACCGCGTACGGTGCTGCGCCCGGCGCGCAGGGTGTAGTCGGCCCCGTTGTTGTTGTCCCAGGTGCCGGCGTTGTTGTTGAACGCGGCGGTGAGTCCGGTGGCGGTGCCGAGGTCGACGGTGCGGCGCGCCCAGCCGGCGCAGGCGGCCTGCATCGCCACCCCCGGCGCGACGGTCCAGCTGCCGCCGGTCGGCCGGTAGTGCAGGTTCGCGCCGGGCCATCCCCAGCTGGTGAGGTGGTACCAGACCTCGGCGGTGGCACCGCCCGGGGCGGCGGTCGGGGTCGGGGTGGCGGTCGCGGTCGGGGTGGGCGTCGGGGTGGTGGTGCACGGGTCGTCGACGCCGGTCCGGCCCCCGGCGACGGTGACCGCGCCGGTGCCGAGCCGGTAGTTGCCGCCGTTGTTGTTGTCCCAGGTGCCGGCGTTGTTGTTGAAGACCACCTGGAGGCCGGTGGCGGCGCCCAGGTCGATGGTCCGGCGTCGCCAGCCGGCGCAGGCGGCCTCCATGGCGACGCCGGGCACGGCGGTCCAACTGCCGCCGTCGACGCCGTAGTGGATGTTGACCGACGTGCCCCAGGCCGCCGGGGGTTGGTAGTAGACGGTGACGGTGTTGGCCGCTGCCGCCGCGGTGAGCGGCAACAGGCTCGCGGCCACGCCGACGACGAGCGCGAGTGCGCCGGCCCGTCGGCGGTGGGTGGTGGTAGTGGTCCGCCTCATGATGGCTCTCCTGACACCCGCACCCGACCGACGGGTGCAAGCTACTGAAGGCGTTGCAAGAAGTTGCGAACGCGTTGCCAGGAAGTTAGCAGCTTCGATACGCCGAAACCAGAGGTTCATCCCGGTGAAGTGTGGAGGACGTTTCGCGACCCGCCCGCAATAGCTTTCACCAACGGAAATTTCTTCCCGTCCCGTCGGCCGGTGGAGGCGGGGCACGTCACCGGGCATCCGGTGGGCCGGCGGGACCGGGCGCAGACGACGCCAGGCCCGTGGTCTGGACCGTCCCCGCAGGGACAGCTCAGACCACGGGCCTGGCTCAGGTGGTACGGGCCGCGCGGGCGGCGGGGGTCAGGCGATGCAGGCGCAGACGATCAGGGCCGCGCCGAAGTGGGTGGCGGCGCTGACCCGGGCCGCCGGGTGCGGCTGGTCGGAGCAGATGACCTCGCCGAGCTTGCCCGGGGTGAGCATGTCCAGCACACCGAAGGCGAGCGCCATGACGGCCAGCCCGATCAGGCCGAAGACCACCGTCGAGGCGAGCCCCTTGGCGAAGTCGTCGTAGCTGGTGACGATCGCGGTGAAGACGATGCCGGCGACACCGAGCTGGTTGGCGGCCAGCAGCAGCCCGGCGTTGGCGTTGCGCTGCACCCAGATCAGCTCGCGCAGCTTGCCGGGGGTGAGCACGTCGACCAGCACGAAGCCGGCCGCCATCAGCGCCACCCCGACGACACCGAACACGACGCTCTGCCATGCTCCGGTGAGCAGATCTTCCAGCACCGACGGCCTCCCGACCTCCTGCGCCCGGCGGAGGTGCCGGCACGGTGATCGAGACGATAGCGGCACCGCGCAACCCCCGACACCCTCCGCAGCGGCGGATACGCGGGACGCCGGTGCAGCCGGGCCGCCCCGGCCGGGCGCGGACGACCCGGCCGGCGGCGGTACGCGCTACAGCGACAGGTAACGCTGCCGCTCGTACGGGGTGACCTCGCGGCGGTACTGCTCCCACTCGGCCCGCTTGTTGCGCAGGAAGAAGTCGAAGACGTGCTCGCCGAGCACCTCGGCGACCAGTTCGGAGCCGGCCATCACGTCGATCGCCTCGGACAGGTTCTCCGGCAGCGCCTCGTAGCCCATCGCCCGCCGTTCGGCGCTGCTCAGCGACCACACGTCGTCTTCCGCGCCCGGCGGCAGCTCGTAGCCCTCCTCGATGCCCTTGAGGCCGGCGCCGAGCATGACGGCGAACGCCAGGTACGGGTTGGTCGCCGAGTCCAGCGACCGGACCTCCACCCGGGCCGAGTTCGGCTTGCCGTACGCCGGCACCCGGACCAGCGCGGACCGGTTCAGGTGCCCCCAGCAGACGTACGCCGGGCTCTCGGTGATCCGGTCCGGCAACGCCTGCGGGAACAGCCGCTTGTACGAGTTGACCCACTGGTTGGTGACGGCGGTGTACTCCCGGGCGTGCATCAGCAGGCCGGCGATGAACGACTTCGCCACCTTCGACAGTTTCATCGGGTCGCCGGAGTCGTGGAACGCGTTGCGCTCCCCCTCGAACAGCGACAGGTGGGTGTGCATGCCGCTGCCCGGCTGGTCGGTGAACGGCTTCGGCATGAAGCTGGCCTGCACGCCGGTGGAGAGCGCCACCTCCTTGACCACGTGCCGGAAGGTCATGATGTTGTCGGCGGTGGTCAGCGCGTCGGCGTACCGCAGGTCGATCTCCTGCTGGCCGGGGGCGACCTCGTGGTGGCTGAACTCCACCGAGATGCCGATCCGCTCCAGCGCCAGCACGGCCTGGCGGCGGAAGTCCCGCGCCACGGCGTGCGTGGTGTGCTCGAAGTAGCCGCCGGTGTCCACGGCGGTGGGCACCGAGCCGTCCTGCGGGCCGTTCTCCAGCAGGAAGAACTCGATCTCCGGGTGGGTGTAGAAGGTGAAGCCCTTCTCGGCCGCCTTGGACAGCATCCGGCGCAGCACGTGCCGCGGGTCGGCCCAGGACGGGCCGCCGTCGGGCAGCAGGATGTCGCAGAACATCCGGGCGCTCTCGCCGCTGACCCCGCCCTCGAACGGGAACACCTGGAAGGTCGTCGGATCCGGCATGGCGACCATGTCGGACTCGAAGACCCGGGCGAAGCCCTCGATGGCCGAGCCGTCGAACCCGATGCCCTCCTCGAAGGCCGCCTCCAGCTCCGCCGGGGCCACTGAGACGCTCTTGAGCGTGCCCAGCACATCGGTGAACCACAGCCGGACGAACCGGATGTCCCGCTCTTCCAGCGTACGGAGGACGAACTCCTGCTGACGGTCCACTTCCCCAACCCCTCGCCACGTACGTCCGGCACCGGTCGGCCGGTCCGTCCTGACCGCCCAGTCTTCACCGGCCTGGTTAAGCAGACGTTACGCGACCTGCCGCCGCTCGTCCTGCGGTGTCCCGACGGCCGGATCGACGGGCGGCCCCGCCACCAGCGGCGGGCCGGGCAGGCGCGGCGAAAGGGTGGCCGGCGTCTCGTCGCAGCCGCCGGGTCGACCGGCTGCGGCTGGGGCAAGATGAGGGCATGCCCACCCTGCGTCTGGCCCTGTGCCAGGTCAACCCGACCGTCGGCGACACGGCCGGCAACGCCGAGCTGATCCGCGCCTGGACCCGGCGGGCCGCCGACGCCGGCGCCCAACTGGTCGCCTTCCCGGAGATGGTGCTCACCGGTTACCCGGTCGAGGACCTGGTCTTCCGTCGTTCCTTCGTCGCCGCCTCGCAGGCCGCGCTGCGGCAGCTCGCCGCCGACCTGGCCGCCGACGGCCTCGGCGACCTGCCGGTCGTGGTCGGCTACCTGGACGCCGACGGGCCGCCGCAGGTCAGCGGGGACGCCCAGCCGGGCCGGGGGGCCCGCAACGCCGCCGCGCTGCTGCACCGGGGCGGGGTGGTGGCCCACTACTTCAAGCACCACCTGCCCAACTACGGCGTCTTCGACGAGGACCGCTACTTCGTGCCCGGCGACACCCTGACCGTGGTCCGGGTGGGCGGGGTGGACGTCGCGCTGACCATCTGCGAGGACCTCTGGCAGGCCGGCGGCCCGTTCGCGGTGGCCCGGCAGGCCGGCGTCGGTCTGGTGGTCAACATCAACGGCTCGCCGTACGAGCTGAACAAGGACGACGTCCGGCTGCCGCTGGTGCGCCGCCGGGCCGCCGAGGCCGGTGCGCCTATCGCGTACGTCAACATGGTCGGCGGCCAGGACGAGCTGGTCTTCGAGGGCGACTCGATGATCGTCACCCCCGACGGCGACCTGCTCACCCGCGCGCCGCAGTTCGTCGAGCACCTGCTCGTGCACGACGTGGACCTGGCCGGGGCGGGCCCGCACGCCGCCGACACCGAGGATCTCGCCGACGGGATGCGGGTGGTCCGCCGTACCGTCGAGGTGGTGCCGGCGGCCCCGACCGGGCCGGCGGCCGACGGCGGCCTGATGGCCCCGGTGGCCGACGAGGCCGAGGTGTGGCAGGCGCTGGTGCTGGGCCTGCGCGACTACGTCAACAAGAACCGGTTCCCCTCGGTGGTGCTGGGCCTGTCCGGCGGCATCGACTCGGCGGTGGTGGCCGCGCTGGCCGTCGACGCGCTCGGACCCCGGCGGGTGGTCGGTGTCTCGCTGCCCAGCCAGCACTCCTCGGAGCACTCCCGGGCCGACGCGGAGGACCTCGCCAAGCGCACCGGCCTGGACTACCGGGTCGAGCCGATCCAGCCGATGGTGGACACCTTCCTGGCGAACATCTCGCTGTCGGGGGTGGCGGTGGAGAACCTCCAGGCCCGGGTGCGCGGGGTGATCCTGATGGCACTGTCGAACCAGGAGGGCCACCTGGTCCTCACCACCGGCAACAAGAGTGAGCTGGCGGTCGGCTACTCGACCCTCTACGGCGACTCGGTCGGCGGGTTCAACCCGGTCAAGGACGTCTGGAAGACGCTGATCTGGCGGCTGGCGAAGTGGCGCAACACCGACGCGGCCCGCCGGGGCGAGACCCCGCCGATCCCGGAGAACTCCATCGGCAAGCCCCCGTCGGCCGAGCTGAGCCCCGGCCAGCTCGACAGCGACAGCCTGCCCGACTACGACGTGCTGGACCCGATCCTGATCGGCTACGTCGACGGCGACCTGGGCCGGGCCGGCCTGATCGAGTCCGGCCACGACCCGGCGGTGGTCGACAAGGTGCTGCGGCTGGTGGACACCGCCGAGTACAAGCGTCGGCAGTCCGCGCCGGGCACGAAGATCTCGATGAAGGCGTTCGGCCGGGACCGTCGGCTGCCGATCACCAACCGCTGGCGCGAGGACGGCTGAGCATCCGGGCCGGCCGACCTTCGGTCGGCTGAGCAGTCCCGGCCGGCCGGCCTCCGGTCGGCTGGGCATCCGGCGTCGGCCGGCCCCGGTCGGTCGGCGTCGCCCCGGCGGAGTGAAATCCTGCACTGTTCCCTGCCGTCGACCGGTCGCGCGGTGCGACGATCGCGGCAGAACCCGGGGACCGCGACAGCGGCCTCGAGGAAAGGAGACAGTCATGGTGGAGTCCACCCCGACCGAGGTGACCGCCCTGTACGGCGGGCCGGCCACCCGCCGGGTCCGCACCCGCGACCTGATCGCCGCCAAGGAACGCGGCGACCGGTGGGCCATGCTCACCTCGTACGACCAGTACACGGCCGGGATCTTCGACCAGGCGGGGATCCCCGCGCTGCTGGTCGGCGACTCGGCGGCGAACAACGTGTTCGGCTACGAGACCACCCTGCCGGTGACGGTCGACGAGTTGCTGCCGCTGGTCCGCGCCGTGGTCCGGGCGACCCGGCACACCCTGGTCGTCGGCGACCTGCCGTTCGGCTCGTACGAGGAGGGGCCGACGCAGGCGTTGCGGACGGCGGTGCGGTTCATGAAGGAGGGCGGCTGCCACGCGGTGAAGCTGGAGGGCGGCCGGCGCTGCGCCGACCAGATCGCGGCGATCACCGGGGCGGGCATCCCGGTGATGGCACACATCGGTTTCACCCCGCAGAGCGAGCACACCCTGGGCGGCTACCGGGTGCAGGGGCGCGGCGACACCGCCGACGAGGTGCTCGCCGACGCGCGGGCGGTGGCCGAAGCGGGCGCGTTCGCGGTGGTGCTGGAGATGGTGCCGGGCGAGGTCGCCAAGCGGGTCACCGCCGAACTGGCGATCCCCACCGTCGGCATCGGCGCCGGCCCCGACACCGACGCCCAGGTGCTGGTCTGGCAGGACATGGCCGGGCTGCGTACCGGGAAGGCCCCCCGGTTCGTCAAGCGCTACGCCGACCTGGCCGGGGCGCTGACCGAGGCGACCCGCCGGTTCGCCGACGAGGTACGCGGCGGCGACTTCCCCGCCACCGAGCACACCTTCTGATTACGGACGGTGGGGCGGTGCCCCCGCCCCACCGTCGCGGAACGAGCCACCGCAGGCCGGGGGTCCCCTGGTGCGGCGGGAGCGGCTAGGGTTCCGCCCGTGGATCATGTTCGCTTGTCAACAGTCGTCCTGACCTGTGTCTCCGTGCTGGCCCTCGCGGCGTGCAGCGAGGCGGAACCGTCGACCACTGCCGCGCCGTCGACGTCCGCCAGCGCGTCGGCCACCACTGCCGCCCCGTCGGCCACCACCGACCCGGCCACCACCGACCCGAGCACCGGCGGCCCGACCGCCGCCGCCGACCCGGCGGCCGACAAGAAGCTCTGCACGACGGCCAAGAAGATCGCCGACACCATGAAGGTCGACGTGATGAAGGCCGCGACGTCCGGTGGCGACCCCACGCCGACGATCCGCAAGGCCTACACGGAGATGGCGCAGGAGTTGGCGAAGGCCACCGCCGGTGCCCCCGCCAGCGAGGCGGTCACCGCGCTGGCCGCGTTCGGGGTCGCGTCCGGCCGGGTGGCGACGGCGGCGAACCTGGACACCGCCGCCGACGCCCCCGAGTTCCAGAAGACCAGCGCGATGGCAAACTCCGCCTGCAAGAAGGCCGGCGTCGACACCAACTTCTGAGTACCGTCCCACCCGCCGCGATCTTGGAGGGCGCCGGCCCCCCGGGGGCACTTTCCCTTCAAGATCGCGGCAGGAAGCGGTTGGGTCTCAGAGGTCGGTGACCCGGACGCCGGCGTGGGCCTTGTAGCGCTTGTTGATGGCGATCAGGTTGGCGGTGAACGCCTCGATCTGGTGGGCGTTGCGCAGCCGGCCGGCGTAGATGCCGCGCATGCCGGGGATCCGGGCGGCCAACGCGCCGACGATGTCGACCAGTTCCCGTTCCTCGGTGCAGATCAACACGTCGAGGTCGATCCGGTCGATCTCCGGGTCGGCCAGCAGCGGCGCGCTGACGTGGTTGAACGCCGCGCAGACCCGGGAGTCGGGCAGCAGGGCCGCCGCCTGCTGCACCGCGCTGCCCTCGGCGACCGGCAGCGCGTACGGGCCCTGCTTGTCGAAGCCGAGCGGATTCACGCAGTCCACGACGATCTTGCCGGCCAGTGGCCCGGCCAGCGCGCCGACGGTGGCCGCGTGCCCGTCCCACGGCACCGCGACGACCACCACGTCGCTGCGGCGGGCCACCTCGTCGTTGTCCGCGCCGGTCACGTCAACCCCGGCGGGCAGCCGGGGCAGCGCGGCGATCTCGGCCGCCGCCTCGGCCGCCCGGTCGGCGGAGCGGGACCCGATCAGCACCCGCTGGCCGGCGCGGGCGAACCGGTAGGCCAGCCCCCGTCCCTGGTCGCCGGTGCCGCCGATGATGCCGACGGTCAGCCCGGACACGTCGGGGAGGGTGCTCGCGTCGTATGCCATGGCGTCATCCTCGCAAACCGCCACGCCACCAGCAGCGCAAGGCACTGTGACGCTGACCGCCCGCCACGCCATCCCGGCGGCGGGACCGGACCGTCCGGCAGAGCCAGGCCGCGACCGGACCCGCCGGGCAGGGCCGGGCCGCCGGGGCCGGGTTCAGGCCCGCTCGAAGAGCACCTTGCGGCCGACCGGGTCGGCGGTGACCAGGCGTACGGTGACCCGCTCACCCCGCGGCAGCTCACCGGTGCAGCGGGCCCGTACCGGCGGATCGTCCAACGCCACCGTCCCGCCGGGAACCCGGCCGGGCTTCGTCGGGCCGTTCGGGGGCGCGTCGGTGTCCAGCACCGCCGCCGAGAACGTCTCCCCCACCCGGTGCTCCAGCAGCACCGCCTCGGCCAGGTCGATCGCGCCCCGGGTGGCCGCCCCCGCCGTCCGGTCGGTCGAGGCCATCACCTCCGGCAGCCGGGGCAGCGCCGACCGGGCCCAGTCCGGCACCTCGCGGCCCTCGTGCAGGGCCAGGCACACCTCCGTGGCGTACCGGTCGGCCAACCGGCGCAGCGGGGCGGTGACATGGGCGTACGCGGCGGCCACCCCGCCGTGTTCCGGCTGCTCCGGCAGCTCACCGTCGAACGCCGTGTACGCCGCGCCGCGCATCAGCTCGGCCGCCTGGTCGACGAAGGCGGCGGCCCGGGGCTGGGAGGCGTCCAACCCGGCCAGCACCTCGCCGACCCGTACCCCGTCGGGCCAGTGCACGCCCAACGGGGCCGCCGCCGCGCGCAGCCGGGCCACCGCCTCCGGTTTCGGGGCCGGCATGGTGCGCAGCAGCCCGATCCGGCCGGCCAGCATGATGTCCGCCGCCGCCATCCCGGTGAGCAGGGAGATCTGGGCGTTGTGGTCCTCCATCGGGCCGGGACCGCGCAGCACCAGCCGCCACCCGTCCCCGTCGGGCTCGACGTCCTGCTCGGGCAGGGGCAGGTTGACCGCGCCCCGGCGCAGGCCACGGGCGGTGAGCAGGGCACCGATCTCGGGCAGCAACGCGATCGGGTCGGGCAGCCGGCCGGCGTCGGCGGCCACCTGCACGCCCGGGTAGTCCAGCTTGGCGCGGCTGCGTACCAGGGCGCGTTCCAGCCCGACGGCGACGGTGGCCCCGTCGGCGTCGAGGTCGATGGTCCACAGCACGGCCGCCCGGTCGACGTCGGGCAGCAAACTGGCGGCACCCTCGCTGAGGGTGTGCGGGTGCAGCGGCACGTTGCCGTCGGGCAGGTAGACGGTCTGCCCACGCCGCCAGGTCTCCTCCTCCAGCGGCCCACCGGGGCGTACGTGGGTGGCGACGTCGGCGATGGCGTACCGCACCCGGTAGCCGCCGGGTCGACGGCTGAGGTGCATCGCCTGGTCCAGGTCGCGGGAGGTGGCGGGGTCGACCGTGACGAACGGGACGTCGGTACGGTCGGCCACGGCGGGCGGTGGGGCGTCGGCCGCCTCGTCCGCCTCGCGCTGCGCCGCGGCCGGGAAGCCGTCAGGCAGTCCCAGCTCACGGCGCAGCGCGCCGAAGTCGATGCGGGGCGCGAGCACACGTCGGATGACCACGGGTCAATCCTGGCAGCGTGCCGCGTGATCCGCTCGCCGGCGATCGGGCCGCAGGCCCCGTACGGTCAGCCGGTGGTCCTGCGGGCGCGCGCCGGTGCGGTGGCCCGCGCCGCCGCCGTCCGCGCGGGCGCCTTACGGGCGGTGGCCTTGCGGGCGGTGGCCTTACGGGCGGTCGTGCCCGTGGTCTTCGTCGCCGCCGCCTTGCGGGCGGTCGTCGCGCTCGTCTTCCGGGCCGGCGCCGCCTTCGCGGTCGACTTCGACGCGGGGGCGGTCCTGGCGGTCGACTTGCGGGCCGGGGCCTTCGTGGCGGCGGCCTTCTTCGCGGGTGTGGCCTTCTTCGCCGCCGTGGTCCTCTTCGCCACCGTGGTCTTCTTCGCGGGCGTGGCCCTCTTCGCGGGCGTGGTCTTGCGGGCCGCCGTCGTCTTCGCGGGCGTCGTCTTCTTCACGGCCGTGGTCTTCCTGGCGGCCGTGCTCTTCGCGGCGGGCGTCGTCTTCCTGCCGGGTGACGTCTTCTTCACGGCCGTCGCCTTCTTGGCTGCCGTCCGGGCGGTCGCGGTGGTCTTCTTCGCCGCCGCGGCGGTGGTCCGCTTCGCCGTGGTGGTCTTCTTCGCCGCGGTGCTCCGGGCGGCGGCAGTGGTCTTCTTCGCCGCCCCGGCGGTCTTACGGGCGGCGGTGGTGGTCTTGCTGGCGGTCTTCTTCGCCGGGGCCTTCGTCGCCGTGGACCTCGACGCGGGGGCCTTCGACGCGGCACTGCGGGCCGCCGGCGCCTTCTTCGCCGTCGACTTCGAGGCGGGGGCCTTCGACGCGGTGCTCCTGGCGGCCGGGGCCTTCGTCGCCGTCTTCCTGGCGGTGCCGGTGGACGGGGTCCGGCCCGAGCCGGCGCCCGCCGCGCTCGCCGTGGCCCGGCCGGCCGACGCCTTGCGGGCGGCAGCCGTGGTCGTGGTCGAGCGGCGGGCCGCGGTGCTCCGGGTCGCGCCTGCGGTTCGTTGCGCGGCGGCGGTCTTCGTCGCGGCCGGGCGGGTGGTGGCCTGTGCTGCTTCGGCCATCTCGGTTCCCTCCTTGGGGACATGCTCCCGCGTGCCTCCTCACGGAGGCACGGAGTCCTCGACGCGGGCCGTCCCGCGCCGTTCAGTTGCCCTCCCCGGCCCAGCGGGCGTCTTCGGCCTCCCACGCCTCGTTACGCTCCTGCACCTTCTGCAGGGCGTTCTGAGCGTCGGCAGCCGAGGGATACGGTCCGAGAACGTGCTTGGCAGGGCACACGTCGGCATCGGTCTCGACCCGGTGGTGTCGGGTGCACCAGTAGTAGTGCCCACCACTTCCGCTGTCGTTCATGAGATCACTGTGCACCGGGCGCAGCCCGACCGCCACCGGATCGCCGCAATTGGTCGCGACCACATCCACAGTAGACGTGCTCGACGGTCCCGGAGGCGAAACCGCGAAATCGCCCCCGACCTGCCCGGACGTCGTCGGAACCGGCCCCCGCCACACCGGGTCGGCCCGGGTTGCGGGGCCGCCGCGACGCCGCGCGGGGTGGGCCGAAAAGCCGGTGGTACGACGCCGGACGCCCGCACCCGCCGGCCGGGCTGCGCCACCGGATGCTCACCGCCCGCACCCCGCAGGAGCCGACGGTGACGCTGGACGACAGCCGGATGGAGCGTCTCGACGCGGAGTTGGGCCGGCACTTCGACCGGACGGCCCGGACCGTCGCCTGGTCCGGCTGAACCGTCGTCCGTGGTGTCCACGGTCGGGACAGCCGCCGTGGCGCGCGGTGGCCGACGGGTCGGGGACTTCCGGCCCTACCATCCGGACCAGGTACCTGGTATCAGCTCACCGCCGAGACGGACCATCCCTCACCTGGTCCCCTCGACGGGACCGCCGGCCGACCCGGGTCGGCCGGACAGCCCCGATGCGGCGGCCCCGGGTGCGACCGACCCGGGGTGTGTGCGAGCCTCGTCAGACCTCTTGCGGCGCTGCCATCGCCCGCCACCTGGGCGGGACGACGACGATGTCGACGGCGCCGCCCTGCCGAACCGGGAGAACACCACCGTGGCTAGCCTGGACGTCGCCCTGAAGAACGCGATGAATATCGACGGAGCGATCGGGGTGGCGCTCGTCGACTACAGCAGCGGCATGACCCTCGGCGTGGCCGGCGGCACCGGCGAGATCGATCTGACCGTCGCCGCCGCCGGCAACACCGACGTCGTCCGCGCCAAGATGCGCACCCTGGAGATGCTCAAGATCGAGGACGAGATCGAGGACATCCTGATCACCCTCGGCAGCCAGTACCATCTGATCCGCCCGCTGACCGGCCGCACCGGCAAGGGCCTCTTCCTCTACCTGATGGTGAGCAAGAGCCGGGCCAACCTGGCGATGGCCCGGCACCAGCTGCGCACCATCGAGGAGAGCCTGGAACTGTGACCGCAGACAAGACCGAGACCGCCCTGCCCCGCCGCTCGGCCCGCGCGTCCCGCGCCGCCGCCCCGCCTGCCGCCCGGCCGCTCCCGCCGTCGCTGGCCGGGGACCGCTCGCTGCCGTACCCGGCGATCAGTCGTGAGTTGGCGGAGCTCAGGCACGAGATCCCCGGGGTTCAGGGCTGCGTCCTGGGTGGCGTCGACGGCCTGCTCATCACGCACAATCTGCAGAACGAGGTGGACCCGAACGACCTGGCCGCGCTCGCCGCGACCACCTTCGGCCTCGGCCGGCAGGTCGGCATGCGGCTGGGCCAGGGCGACTTCCAACAGTCGACGGTCCGCAACCAGGGCGGCTACCTGAGCGTCTACGCGGTCAGCGAGCAGGCCCTGCTCGCCGTGATCGGCACGGACACCGTCAACGTCGCCCGGCTGCACCTGAACGCCCCGGGGGTGGCCGGCCGGATCGCGGCGCTGCTGACGCCGGTACCGACGGAGGCATGACCCGCACGGCGGGGGCGCGGCCGTGCACGCCGCTCCCCCGCCGGAAGGGACGGAAGACCCGATCTAACGGGTGAATCCCGACCTCTGTCCACACTCCACCGCAGCAGCCGACCAGACCCCCTGGAACTGGCTTGTCCGAAATAATCTCCACTGCCGGGAAATAGTAATCACAGATTGGCCGAAAACGCGCGACACAGCAACGATAATTGACCGTGAAAGTAACTACGTCGACACATGTTTCTGATCAAGTCGACGCATGCGACTCTCCGTATCCGCACCTGCGACGCGGGCCACGCGTCGGCAGTTTCTGTTGCTGTCAGGGCTGCTCGCGCTGACCGTCCCCCTGGTAGCCGCCCCCGCCGAGGCAGACCGTGCCGTCGGCTCCGGCGTCACCATGCCCACCTGCGCCTGGCCGTCGAAGTACGGGGCGACGAGCCTGAACGCCTACTGGCCGGACACCGCCGCCACCTACTGGTCGACCGTCTATCCGGTCACGCCGGGCCTGGAAATCACCCTCTCCGGAACCTTCCCCGACGCCAGGTACGCATCTTTCAACGTGTACGACGACAAGCCCACCTACTTCACCCGCAATGGCGTCAGCTCCAGCATGCCCGATTACCTCATCACGCCGGACGCGGGCAGCAGGAATCCGTGGCAGACCGGCGCCGCGCCGGGCGGTCGGTTCACCCTCACCATCGCCCACGACGTGGCCTTCGGGCAGACCAACCGGATGCCCCTGGCGCGGGAGGACGCACTGCCCGGCGCGAAGGCATCGGTCATCTTCCGGGTCTACCTGCCCGCCGGTGGCGACGCGACCGTCGTCCTGCCCACCATGACCCTCACCCGCGACGGGGTGTCGCAGACCCTGCCGCCCTGCCCGCCAGGAGGAGGCGGCACCCCCACCACCCCGGCGACCACCCACGCCCGGGAGGCGGGGCTGTCCGGCGCAGGCGGTCCCGGGGACGGGCCGGGGCATCCCGGCGGGCCCGGCCATCCCGGCGGCCCTGGCCCCGGTGGACCCGGTGGACCCGGCCACCCCGGCGGACCTGGTCAT
>NZ_JBMDWU010000589.1:0-14778 GCF_048594385.1 Micromonospora sp.
GCCGGTTCGGGCTCCCCGGCGACGGGGGTCGGCTCCGGGTCGCCGCCGGCCCCGTGGGCCGGCTCGGGCTCGCCGCCGGCCGGCGTACCCGCGGCGCCGGCGGGCGCGGCCCCCGTGGGAGCGTCGTCGGCGGCCGGTGGCACCGGCGGCCGGCCGTCCGGCGGGGTCGGGTCGGCGGGTACGCGGTCGGCAGGCTGTGCGGCTTCCACCGGCCCATTCTCGCAGCCGCCCGGTGGGGCGATCCCGCCCACCATCGCCCCGCCCCGCCCCCGGACCTGGCATCGTGTGAGGATCAGCGACACAGCCGGCAGGGGGCGACCTGCGTCCCCGCCTGCCCACCCCGCACCGTCGCGAGGAGGAAGCCGCCATGACGAACACCAGGACGCGGGTCCCGCAGGACCTCGACCGTAACCTCGCCCTCGACCTGGTCCGGGTCACCGAGGCCGCGGCGATGGCCGCCGGCCGGTGGGTCGGCCGGGGCGACAAGGAGGGTGGCGACGGGGCAGCCGTCGACGCCATGCGCAAGCTGATCAACTCGATCCAGATGCGCGGCGTCGTGGTGATCGGCGAGGGCGAGAAGGACAACGCGCCGATGCTGTTCAACGGCGAGCAGGTGGGCGACGGCACCGGCCCCGAGGTGGACGTGGCGGTGGACCCGGTCGACGGCACCACGCTGATGAGCAAGGGCATGCCCAACGCGCTCGCCGTGCTGGCCGTCTCGGAGCGGGGGGCGATGTTCGACCCGAGCGCCGTCTTCTACATGGAGAAGCTGGCCGTCGGCCCGGATTACGCCGACGTGGTGGACATCGAGGCCGGCCCGGCGGAGAACATCCGGCGGATCGCCAAGGTCAAGGGCACCGAGGTGGCCGAGGTCACCGTCTGCGTGCTGGACCGGTCCCGGCACGACGACCTGGTCGGGCAGATCCGGCGGACCGGGGCCGGCATCCGGTTCATCTCCGACGGCGACATCGCCGGGTCGATCGCCGCCGCCCGCGGCGAGTCGGGGGTCGACGTGCTGATGGGCATCGGCGGCACCCCGGAGGGGATCATCTCGGCGTGCGCGCTCAAGTGCATGGGCGGGGCGATGCAGGCCAAGCTCTGGCCGCAGGACGCGCAGGAGCGGGAGAAGGCGCTCGCCGCCGGGCACGACCTGGACCGGGTGCTCGGCACCGACGACCTGGTCACCGGGGACAACTGCTTCTTCGTGGCGACCGGGGTGACCTCCGGTGACCTGCTGCGCGGGGTGCGGTACCAGGCGGGCGGGGCGTACACCCAGTCGATCGTGATGCGGTCCAAGAGCGGCACGATCCGGGTGATCGACTCGTACCACCGGTTGGAGAAGCTGGCCCTCTATTCGGCGGTGGACTTCGACGGCAGGCCCCTGGCAGAGCAGGAGTGACAGTTTCCGGCACCGCCGCCCCTCCCGTCCTGTCCGCCGCCCGTCGGGTCGCCGGCATCGGGTTGGCCACCGCCGCCGGCGTCGGCGTGGCTGTGCAGTCCCGGATCAACGGCGAGCTGGGCGTACGCCTGGCCGACGGCATCGCCGCCGCGGTGGTCTCCTTCGGCGTGGGGTTGCTGGTGCTGCTGGTGCTGGTCCCGGCCCTGCCCGGGGGGCGGCGCGGGCTGGCCGACCTGCGCGCGGCGCTGCGGTCCGGGGCGCTGCGTCCCTGGCAGTTGCTGGGCGGGGTGTGCGGGGCGTTCCTGGTCGCCACCCAGGGGCTCACCATCGGGGCGCTCGGCGTGGCGGTGTTCACGGTGGCGGTGGTGGCCGGGCAGTCGGCCAGCAGCCTGGCGGTGGACCGGGCGGGCATCGGGCCGGGCGGGCGGCAGCCGGTGACGGGCTCCCGGCTGGCCGGTGCGGTGCTGACCGTGCTGGCCGTGCTGCTGGCGGTCGGTGACCGGCTCGGCGACCCGGGCACCCTGGTGCTGGCCCTGCTGCCGTTGCTGGCCGGGTTGGGGCTGGCCTGGCAGCAGGCGGTCAACGGGCTGGTCCGGGCGGCGTCGGGCAGTGCGCTCGTCGCCACCGGGGTCAACTTCGCCGTCGGTACGGTGGCCCTGCTCGTCGCTTTCGGCGTGGACCTGGCGGTCCGGGGTGCTCCCGGTGGCGCGCTGCCGACCGAGCCGTGGCTGTATCTGGGTGGCCCGATCGGCATCGTCTTCATCGCGGTCGCGGCGGCGATCGTCCGGTTCACCGGGGTGCTGCTGCTGGGGCTGGCCACCATCGCCGGTCAGGTCGTCGGGGCCGTCGTGCTGGACGTGGTGCTGCCGACGTCGGCGTCGCACCCGGGCCCGGCCACCCTGGCCGGCGCGCTGCTGACCCTGGTCGCGGTGCTGGTGGCGGCGCTGGGCCCGGTCCCGCGCCGCTGACCCGACCCGACCGTGCCTGCGGCCCACGCACCGGGCGGCGGTCAGTGGGTCGAGCCCGCCGGGGTGGGCGTCCCGAGGGTGGCGGTGAGGGTGCGGACGGTGGCGGTCAGCGCCTCGTCCAGCGGGGTCGGGGTGATGCCGAGGACGGTGGTGGCCCGGGTCGAGTCCATCACGAACGGCCGGGCGAACTGGTGCGCGGTCTCCCGCAGCTCACGGGCGAAGGGGTCGGTCAGGCCGCCGAGCCAGAGCAGCGGGTAGGGCAGCCGGGTCAGTTTCGGCGGCGGGGCGTCGGCCAGCTCGGCCGCCCGGACGGCCAGCTCGCGGACGCTGGTGGGCGCGGGGCTCGGCACGTGCCAGGCGTGCCCCCAGGCCCGCTCGTCGGCCGCGGCGGCGACCAGGGTACGCACCACGTCCCCGACGTACGTCCAGGTGTGCGCGGCGTCCCAGTTCACCGGCAGGAGGACCCGCTGGCCGGCGAGCACCTTCGGCAGCACCAGCGGCAGCAGGGAGTTGCCCTCGGCACCGAGGTAGTCCGAGCCGCGTACCTCGGTGGTCCGGACCCGGCCGGCGCGGTGGGCGGCGAGCGCCTCGGTCCACATCCGGTTGCGGATCCGTCCCTTGGTGCCGGTGGCGGCGAGCGGGGTGTCCTCGGTCATCGGCGCGTCGACCGGGCCGTAGCCGTAGAGGCAGCCGACGGTGGCGAGCACCGCGCCGGTGCGCCCGGCGGTGGTGAGCAGTGCGTCGGCCAGCGGCGGCCAGTCGGTGGCCCACCGGTGGTAGGCCGGGTTGGCGCAGTTGTAGAGCGCGACCGCCCCGTCGGTGAGGGTGGTCAGCCGGTCGGTGTCGGCGGCGTCGGCGGCGATCCGCTCGATCGCCGGGTCGACGGGGCCGGTGCCCCGCCGGGTGACGAGCCGGACCTGTTCGCCCCGCTCGGCGAGGTGGTGTGCGGTGGCGGTGCCGACCGGGCCGGCGCCGACGATCACGTGCAGCGACATGGGAGAGCCTTTCGAAGCAGTAGACCGGTTCGAGAGCACTGCTCTCGTTGAGCTGCGTCCAGCATGACCGGCCCCACCCGCCGAGTCAAGAGCAGTGCTCTCTATTTTGATTGGCGCTCTATTCCGTGGCAGAGTGGCCGTATGCCGGCTTCCTCGATCCGCGCCCGGGTCCGCGCCGAGATGATCGACGAGATCAAGGCGGTGGCCCGCCGCCACCTCGCCAGCGACGGGGCCGACCTGTCACTGCGGGCGGTCGCCCGGGACATGGGGATGGTCTCGTCGGCGATCTACCGCTACTTCCCCAGCCGGGACGACCTGCTCACCGCGCTGATCATCGAGGCGTACCAGGCGCTCGGCGACGCGGTGGAGGCCGCCGACGCCGCCGTCGACCGGGCCGACCTGCGTGGCCGCTGGCACGCCGTCTGCCGGGCCGCCCGCACCTGGGCGCTGGCCCACCCCGCCGAGTACGCCCTGCTCTACGGCAGCCCCGTGCCCGGGTACGCCGCCCCCGTCGACACCGTGCTTCCCGCGCAGCGCCCGCCGCTGACCCTGCTCGGCATCCTCCGCGACGGGGTGGCCGCCGGCCGGATCACCCCGCCCGACGACGACCTGCCCGAGCCGGTCCGGGCCGACCTGGCCGAGATCGCCGCCGGACTCTTCCCCGGGCTGCCCGAGGCCCTGCTCGCCCGGGGCATGGCCGGCTGGACCCAGCTCTTCGGGCTGATCAGCTTCGACCTCTTCGGCCGCCTCGACCCGGTCGTCCCGCATCGGGACGCCTACTTCGACCACCAGACCGCCCTGATGGCCGACCTCGTCGGCCTGCCCTGACCCCGCCCGCCGGGCGTCACCGCCCCTGGCCGGCCCGCACCCGGGCCCGGCCTGCCCGACCCGGTCAGCCGGCGTCGGAGGAGTGGCCGGGGAAGAGGTGGGCCGCCGGGTCGATGGCGACGGCCGCGTTGTTGACGGCGGTGGCGGCCTCGCCGAAGCCGGTGGCGATCAGCCGCACCTTGCCGGGATACTCGGTGATGTCACCGGCGGCGAAGACCCGGGGCAGGTTGGTCGCCATCGCGCTGTCCACCACGATGTGCCGGCGGTCCAGCCGTAACCCCCACTCGGCCAGCGGCCCCAGGTCGGCGGTGAAGCCGAGCGCCGCGACCACCGTGTCGACAGGCAGGGTCTCGGCCGCCCCGCCCCGGACGGTGATCTCGGCGGCGGTGACCGTGTCGTCGCCGTAGAGCCGGGTCACCTCCGCGTTGACCACGACCCGCACCGGCAGCGACAGCACCCGGGCCACGGTCGCGGCGTGCGCCCGGAACCGTTCCCGGCGGTGCACCAGGGTCACCGAGCGGGCCAGCGGTTGCAGGGTGGCCGCCCAGTCGAACGCCGAGTCACCGCCACCCACGATCAGCACGTCCCGGTCGGCCAGCGCGGTCGGCTCCGGTACGAAGTAGACGATCCCGCCGCCGACGAAGCTGTCCGCGACCGGCAGCGGGCGCGGGGTGAAGCTGCCCAGCCCGCCGGTGACCAGCACCGCGCCGCAGCGCAACTGCTCGCCGCCGGCCAGGCCCAGCACCGGTCGGCCGTCGGTGTGGGCGAGCTTCTCGGCCCGGGTGCCGAGCAGGTACTCCGGGTGGTAGGGCGCGGCCTGGGCGAGCAGGTTGGCGACCAGGTCCCGGCCCTTGACGGCGGGAAAGCCGGCGACGTCGAGGATCAGCTTCTCCGGGTACATGGCGGTGATCTGCCCGCCCGGCTCGGGCAGCGCGTCGACGACCGCCACCGACAGCCCCCGGAAACCCGCGTAGTACGCGGCGAACAGCCCCGTCGGGCCGGCTCCGATCACGGCGACATCGACCTCGCGCATGGGCGTACCGTCGCTTTCCGCTGGCGATCAACGTGCGCCGCGCCGGTGGCGGGGCGACGCGTGCTGCTGCCGACGGTAGGCCCGGCGCGCGGTCCGGGCAAGCATTCCCGCTCCGCCACGCGGGTCGTCCGCTCAGGGGGTCAGGGTGGACTCCACCCGGTACTCCCGGTACGGGTCGTAGGGGCGGCGACGCCGGAACAGGATCGCCGCGACCACCCCGCCGAGCAGCCCGAACAGGTGCCCCTGCCAGGAGATCCGCTCGTCGGTGGGCAGGATGCCGAGCAGTTGCCAGCCGTAGAGCAGGCCGACCAGCAGCACCACCCCGAAGTTCCACCAGCTCCGCTCGACGACGCCCCGGGTGAACAGCAGACCCAGGTAGCCGAAGATGACCCCGCTCGCGCCGACGACCACCGAGTTGGGCGAGCCGGTGAACCAGACGCCGAGCCCGCTGACCAGGATGATGACCAGGGTGGACCAGAGGAAGCGGCGGGTGCCGGCGGCCAGCACGAAGGTGCCGAGCAGGATCAGCGGGATGCTGTTGCTGTAGAGGTGGTCGAAGCCGTGGTGCAGGAACGGCGAGAAGAACACCCCGTCGAGCCCCTGGACGCGCTGCGGGATGATCCCGGCGGCCACGTCGAGCCCGAAGCCGAGCCCCTGGTCGAGGGCCTCGATGAGGAAGAGGAACGGCACCACCGCGCACATGGCGACGAAGGCCCGGCCGAGGGATGCGTAGAACGCCTCGGTGCCGAACCGGTCGGGGTCGCCGCCCGTCGGGTGCAGGGTCACCCCACCATGGCTATCAGCATTCTTCGCCGACCGCCACCCGGGTCCCGCGCCACCGGGGGTACGCAGACGGCGGGGCGGGTGGTCGCCCAGCCGCCCCGCCGTTGCGGTCGTCGCTCAGTACCAGCCGGAACTCTGGCTCTTGGCCCAGGCGCCGCACGGGCTGTCGTACCGGCCCTCGATGTAGCCGAGGCCCCACTTGATCTGGGTGACCGGGTTGGTCTTCCAGTCGCTGGCGACCGAGCTCATCTTGCTGCCCGGCACGGCCTGCGGGATGCCGTACGCGCCGGACGAGGAGTTGCTGGCCTTGGGGTTCCAGCCGCTCTCCTTGTTCCAGAGCTTGTCCAGGCAGGGCATCTGGTCGATCTTGAAGCCCGCCTGGAGGAGCATCGCGCAACCGGTCTTGCGGTGCCCGCTGTACGAGCTGCACGAGGCGGGGACCGGGCCGGCGAAGGACTTGATCTTCCCGTCCTCCTCCTTTGCCTTGGCCTCGGCCTCGCGCTCCTTCTTCCGCGACGCGGCGGCGGCCTCGGCGGCCTTGGCCCGCTGGGCGGCTTCCTTGGCCGCCGCGGCGGCCCGCAGCTTCGCCTGGTACTCGGCGGACCGCTGCTTCGCGGACTCCCGCCGGTGGTCGGCCTGCCGGTCACGCTGGTAGTCGAACTCGGCCTGGTCGACCTGGAGGCCGACCTGCGCGGTCAGGCCCTGTTGCTGGGTTTCCCGGTCTTCGCCCAGATAGAAACCGCCGGCAACGCCCACGGAGAGCAGTGCGACAGCGGCCGTACGGGCGCCGAACCGGCTCCACAGCCGACTCACGAAGTATCCCTTCGTCGGGGGCAAGGACGCGGCGCGGACCGGCCCTCGACGGACGCGGTCGTGCCACGAGCGCCCCGACCTGAGCCGGTCGCCACCGACGCACCGGCAGGGGGTGGCTGTGCGCCCCCAGGGGGGACGAACGGTCACCAACACCCCCACCGGGACGTGGACGCTCGTGGGACACGATTGCGCACAGTGAGGCTGATGGGAAACCCACCGGCCATTTTGTGACCTGTGCCACAAAGTGAATGCGGACGATGAGGGGCGACCCCCCTGCCCGCGACGGTCAGCCCGGGATGTCCTCCAACAGATCCGTCACCATCGCCGCGATCGGGGACCGCTCGGACCTGTTCAACGTGACGTGCGCGAAGAGCGGGTGCCCCTTCAACGCCTCGATCACCGCCGTCACCCCGTCGTGCCGCCCGACCCGCAGGTTGTCCCGCTGGGCGACGTCGTGGGTGAGCACCACCCGCGAGCCCTGCCCGATCCGGGACAGCACGGTGAGCAGTACGCCCCGCTCCAGCGACTGGGCCTCGTCGACGATGACGAAGGCGTCGTGCAGGCTCCGGCCCCGGATGTGGGTCAACGGAAGGACCTCCAGGATGCCCCGCGAGGTGACCTCCTCCAGCACGTTCTCGTGCACCACCGCCCCGAGGGTGTCGAACACGGCCTGCGCCCAGGGCGACATCTTCTCCGACTCGGACCCGGGCAGGTAGCCCAACTCCTGCCCGCCGACGGCGTAGAGCGGCCGGAAGACGACCACCTTCTTGTGCCGGCGGCGCTCCATCACCGCCTCCAGCCCGGCGCACAGCGCCAGCGCCGACTTGCCGGTGCCGGCCCGGCCACCCAGCGACACGATCCCGATCGACTCGTCGAGCAGCAGGTCCAGCGCGATGCGCTGCTCGGCCGAGCGGCCGTGCACACCGAACGCCTCGCGGTCGCCGCGCACCAGCCGGACGGTCTTGTCGGGCAGCACCCGGCCCAGGGCCGAGCCCCGGGTGGAGTGCAGCACCAGGCCGGTGTGGCAGGACAGGCCGGCGGCGGCGTCCAGGTCGAGGCAGTCCCCGGCGTAGAGCCGGCCGATCTCGTCCTCACCCAGCTCCAGCTCGGCCATCCCGGTCCAGGTCGGATCGCTGGCCTGGCCGTGCCGGTACTCGTCGGCCCGCAGCCCGACCGAGGCGGCCTTGACCCGCAACGGCATGTCCTTGCTGACCAGCGTCACCTCCCGCCCCTCGGCGGCCAGGTTCAGCGCCACCGACAGGATGCGCGCGTCGTTGGACTCGTTGCGGAACCCGGGGGGCAGGACGCCGTCGTCCGAGTGGTTCAGCTCGACGGTGAGCGTGCCGCCGGACTCGTTGGCGGGCACCGGACGGTCCAGTCGACCGTGCCGGACCCGCAACTCGTCGAGCATGCGCAGGGACTGGCGGGCGAACCAGCCCAGCTCCGGGTGGTGTCGTTTGCCCTCCAACTCCGAGATCACCACGAGCGGCAGGACCACCTCGTGCTCGGCGAAGCGGTGGAAGGCCGCCGGGTCGGACAGGAGCACCGACGTGTCCAGAACGAACACCTGGCCGGCTGGGCCGGGCTCCTCGGGGCCGGGCGGGGCGGCGGCCGCCGAACGGCGGCTCCGGGTGGCTCGGCGGGTCGTGGCAGTCGCGGCCGGGATCTGGTCGACACCGGCGGGCGTACGGCGAGTCGTCACAGGCCTGCTCCGACGGACGGGCATCCGCCATCCGCGTTCCGCCTCCTCCGGTGCCCGGGACACGGGGTCGGATGCGGAACCCCGTGCGCGAGGTCGCAGATCCGGGCGGCCGGCTGACCCGGGAAAACCCCGGGTCATGCCTAGACGCTAGCGGCGCCGGGCCGCCTCGGCTAGAGGGCGGACGAGGATCTCCCGCGCAGCGGGCGCGCCCCGCCCGGTGGGCGGGGCGTCCCGGCGGGGTTGCCTGCCCCCTGCGCGCTTCCCGGCCGGTGCGGCCGCGTCACCGGGCGACGCGGTCGGTGTCGGTACGCCGTACCGACGCTTGTCGGCTCCTGTGGGTTCAGCCGGACCGGCGGACCAGGGTGCCGGTCGGGTGCCGACCCGCGACCGGGCCCGACGGGCTGGCGAACGAGGAGCCGGTGTACGTGGTGCCCTGGCGGACCGCGGGGGCGGGACGCCACGTTGCGTTGGGCGGCACGGCCGGGGCGGTGAGCGCCGAGGCGAGCACGGCCTGGGCGTCGCGCCGCCGCCGGTTCCAGGCGCCCCGGTCCCCGTCGAAGTAGCCCTGCCGGTAGCCGAAGCGGTACCCGATCCGGTAGCTGAGCTGGCCGTGCAACCGGCCGGCGGCGTAGCTGGCCGCCCCGAGGACGAGGACGAGGAACAGGGCGAGCAGGGGGCTCATCGGGCGGCTCCGGTGGGCTGCGGTGGCCGGGTCACCGGTCCTCCGGCTCGGCCGGGCTCGGGTCGACGACCAGCAGCCGTTCCAGGTCCTCGGTGCTGACCTCCTCGACCAGTTCGACGCTGATCCGGCAGCCGTCCAGCACGACCTCGGCCATCGAGGAGCGGCGGATCTCGCCACCGGCGTCGTAGACCCGGACGCTCATCTCCGGGCAGCCGAGATGGGTCCGCCAGGCGTTCCACTCGTCGCGGTCGCCGACGCTCAGTGACAGGTAGCGGCAGCCCCGGGCGAGGTAGAGCCGCCAGGGCGCGCTCAGCCCGGCGGCGACCCCCTCCGCGATCAGGCCGAAGGCCTGGGCACGGGTCGCGAGTTCGGTCACCGGATCCCCCTCGCACCGGGAGCGTGACGCATGTGAGCACTGATCGTCTCAAGCACGTGACACACCGTAGGTTGTCCCATGAGCGTGACAGTATCAGCTTTTCGTCCGGTTCCCGATCGCCTCGCCTGACGGTATTATGCCCAGGTGAGACCCCTTCGTACCGGTCCCTGAGCGGACACGGTCGACCCGGTGAGGCCGTCTCATATGCGTGACAAAGATCCGCCCCGGGCAGCCCGGACGGGCACTACGGTCGTACGGTTTCGGGGTGACCGAGACCGCCCCCGCCCGGAAGATCGCATTCGCCACCTTCGTTCGTCGGGCGCTCGACGATGCCCGGGCGATGCGCGCCTGGACCGGCACCGAGGTCTCCCGCCGCACCGGCGTCTCCCGCCAGACGATCAACAGGTGGGTCCGCGGCGACTGGGCCAGCGACCCGGAGGCGGAACGGGTGGTGGCGTTCTGTGAGGGGCTGGGCCTCAACCCGGCCGCCGCCTTCGCCGCCCTCGGCTGGGACCGCACCGCCACCCCCCGGGGCGCCCCCGGCACTCCCCCGATGGACCCGGACGTCGAGGCGCTGCTGCGCCGGCTGGTCGATCCCGCCGTGTCGGACGCGGAGAAGTTCCACATCCGAGAAACCATTCGTTACCTCGCATACCGCCCCACTCTTCCGCTCGATGTCCGAAAGGGTGGAGAGCAGGCCGGGTAGTTCCTCAGATGGCGAAAGAACGCCTGAGCAGACCCGATCGTTTCGCTCCGGGCCGGCAACGGGCACGCTAGCGTCCCTATTCGTACTGCTTGGGCTCGTCGTCGGCGGGGGGACGGGACAAGGCCGAACTCAGCCCTGCGGGACAGAAGGAGGGGTCTGTCCATGACCCTGAAGTGGTGGGCAGTCGTGGTCGCGGCAGTCTCCCTGACCGCGTGCGTGACCGCGAACCTGGTGGTCGGCGTGGGCGGGAGCGGGCAGATCCCGCTGGTGTTCAACCTCTTCGCCCTGACCGTCGCCGGCACCGCCGTCGTCCTGGCGGTGGTCGCCGAACTGCACGACCGGCTCGACGACCGGGTCAGCGCGCTCACCGAGTTCCTGGTGGCGCGGCTCAACGAGATCGAGACCCGCACCGGCGACCGGAACACCGGTTTCGTCGAGGGTTACCTGCTCAACCAGGGCCGGGAGGCCACCGTGGTGCCGCTGGGACGGCGGGGACGGGGAGCCGCCGAACGCTGAGCGGCATTCAGAGACCACACACCCCGGCGGTGTCAAGAAGCCACTCCGAAGCCACGAATCAGCCGCCGCCCCCGGGGTACGCTGTCGCGCGTGCCGCCGTTGAATCTGGGTAACCAGCAGCCACAGACCCCGCTGGATGCTGAGCACGCCTGGCGTACCACCGCCGAGCGGGCCGCCGACACCGTCCTCTTCTTCGACTTCGACGGCACCCTCGCGCCGGTCGACGACGACCCCACCGCGGTACGCCCCGCACCCAAGGTGCTCGCCGCCCTGGAGGCCCTGGCCCCGGTGGTGCAGCGGGTGGCGATCGTCTCAGCCCGTCCCGTCGACTTCCTCCGTGACCACCTCGGCGGCCTCACCGGGATCGACCTCTACGGACTGTACGGACTGGAGCACAGTCACTCCGGCGGCGAGACCGTCACCGAACCCGCCGCGCTGCCCTGGGTGCCCACCATGGCCGAACTGGCCGACCGGGCCCGCGCCGAACTGCCCGCCGGGGCGCTCGTGGAGTTCAAGCGGCTGAGCGTGGCACTGCACTGGCGTACCGCGCAGCAGCTCGGCCCGGCGGTCGAGCAGTGGGGGCGGGCGCAGGCCGAACGGCTCGGGCTGCGGGTGCAGGCCGGCCGGATGGTGCTGGAACTCAAGCCCCCCGTCGACCGGGACAAGGGTCTCGTCATCGGTGAGGTGGTCCGGGACGCCGGTGGCGCGTGGTATTTCGGCGACGACGTCTCCGACATCAAGGCGTTCGCGGCACTGCGCGCCCGGTCCGCCGCCGACCCGGGGTTCCTCGGCATCTGCGTGGCGGTGGCCAACCCGGAGACCGGCCGGGAGGTCGCCGAGGCCGCCGACCTCACCATCGACTCCCCCGCCGCGCTGGGCGACTTCCTCACCAGGGCCGTGGACCACCTGACCTGACCGCGCCCGCGCGGGCGTCGACCGGGCTGCCGGGGGCGGGGGCGCGGCGGCGGGTCAGGTGCCGTAGCGGCGTTGCCGGGTGCCGTAGGAACGCAGTGCGCGCAGGAAGTCGACCCGCCGGAAGTCGGGCCAGTTCAGCTCGCAGAAATAGAACTCCGAGTGCGCCGACTGCCAGAGCATGAAACCGGACAGGCGCTGCTCGCCGCTGGTCCGGATGATCAGATCCGGGTCGGGCAGGCCCCGGGTGTAGAGGTGCTCGGAGATGTGGTCGACGTCCAGCGTGCCGGCCAGTTCCTCGATGGTTCCACCCTTGGCCGCGTGCTCCACCAGCAGCGACCGCACCGCGTCGGTGATCTCGCGCCGGCCGCCGTAGCCGACGGCGATGTTGACCTGCGCGCCGCCGGTGCGTTCCCGGGTGCGTTCCTCGGCGGCCTTGAGCGCCTGGGCGTGCTGGGTGGGCAGCACGTCGAGCGCGCCGACCATCCGCAGCCGCCAGGGGTTGCCCTCCTCGGCCAGCTCGGTGCTGAGATCCTCGATGATCTGGAGCAGCGGGTCCAGCTCCTCCGCCGGCCGGGACAGGTTGTCGGTGGAGAGCAGCCAGAGCGTGACGTGGCCGACACCGGCCGCGTCGCACCAGCGCAGCAGCTCCTTGATCCGCTCGGCACCCATCCGGTGCCCGTCGTTCGGGTCGACGAGGCCCATCTCCCGCGCCCACCGGCGGTTGCCGTCGCACATCACGCCGACGTGGCGGGGCACCGGTCGACCCGCGAGCCTGGCCGTCAGCCGGCGCTCGTAGACGGAGTAGAGGAGTTTCCGCAGAGTCATCACCTTGCAGGGTAGCGACCCACACCGAACATCAGTGCCTCGGTGGCGCACTCCGTGCGTGATCAAGAGAAATACGTCGTCGGCGGGCCGTCCACTGACCGGAATCTCTTGATCACCGGGGCCGGGGCGGGAGGGCGGGGCGGGGCGTGCGGTCTCACCGGGGCGGGACGGTGGGGGTGTCGGGGGCTCGGTGCAGGGCGTAGAGGGCCAGGGTGGCCGCGGCCAGCAGGGGTGCGCCGTCGCGGACCAGGCCGTCCAGGCCGAGCAGCCACCAGCACAGCGGCAGGTTCACCGCGAGCACGCCCAGGGTGATCGTCACCAGCAGGCGGCGGGCCCACCGCCTGCCGCGCAGCAGGAACGCCGTACAGAACAGCACCAGGTAGCTGACCACGATGCCGGCGGCGAACCAGGCCAGCACCACCGGGACGACGGCGAGCCGGCCGTCCAGCACCGCACCGCCGGCCACCAGCGCCGGCACCAGCATCAGCGGGCTGTACGTGAACGCGGCCACCCGGCTGGTCAGCAGCCAGGCGGTGACCTGGGGGCGTTTCGGGGCGACCTCCCGCCAGGTGATCGTCCCGCCCTCGACGACCAGGCCCTTGCGGTGGCGCACCAGGTGCCCGGCGACCGCGTCGCTGCGGTAGAGCAGCACGACCACGGCGAGGCAGAGCGCGGTGAGCACGGCGAAGCCGACCAGGCCGGGCAGCGGTGGGACACCCTGCCGGGGCACCACCAGCCGGCCGACCGCGAAGACGGTGGTCACGGCGAGGATCAGCCCGAACGGCCGCGCCCCGGCCCGCCCCCGGTTCACCTGCCCGATCAGCACCAGGAAACCCAGCGACCGCAGCATCGCCCAACCGGTGCGGACCGCCAGGCCGAACTCCTGCTCCGGGGCGTACCACCAGTTGAGCAGCTCGACCGCGACGGTGGCGGCGGCGGTCGACGCGAGCAGGGTGGTCAGCACCCGGACGGCGGACGGCCACCGGACCGGTGGGGTCACGGCGGCCGTCCTCATGACTTGCGGTCTTGCCCGGTACGGGCGACCGGCACACCTGTTACCGGGGCTGCTCCGCGTCGAGTCGGGCGCGCAGCGCGTCCAGCTCCGACCAGAGGACGGCCGGCAGCTTGTCACCGAACTTCTCGAACCACTCGGTGACCAGCGGCAGCTCGTTACGCCACTCCTGCGGGTCGACCTTGAGGGCGATCCGGACGTCCTCCGGGGTCATGTCGAGCCCGTCGACGTCCAGCGCGTCGGCGGTCGGGACCATGCCGATCGGGGTCTCGACCGCGTCGGCGCTGCCCTCGATCCGCTCGACGACCCACTTGAGCACCCGCGAGTTCTCACCGAAGCCGGGCCAGAGGAAGTTGCCCTCGGCGTCCTTGCGGAACCAGTTCACGTAGTAGATCTTGGGCAGCTTGGCGGCGTCGCCGTCGACGCCCTTGCCCATCTCGATCCAGTGGTTGAAGTAGTCGCCGGCGTGGTAGCCGATGAACGGCAGCATTGCCATCGGGTCGCGGCGCACCACGCCGACCGCGCCGGAGGCGGCGGCGGTGGTCTCCGAGGACAGCGTCGCCCCCAGGTACACCCCGTGCACCCAGTCGCGGGCCTCGGTGACCAGCGGAATGGTGTCCCGGCGACGTCCACCGAACAGGATCGCGTCGATCGGTACGCCGTTCGGGTCGAAGTAGTCGTCGGCCAGGATCGGGCACTGGGTGATCGGGGTGCAGAACCGGCTGTTCGCGTGGGAGGAGAGGTTCTCGCTCTCCGGCGTCCAGTCGTTGCCCTTCCAGTCGATCAGGTGGGCCGGCGGCTCGCCCATGCCCTCCCACCAGATGTCGCCGTCGTCGGTGAGGGCGACGTTGGTGAAGATCGAGTTGCCCCGGTCCAGCGTCCGCATCGCGTTGGCGTTGGTCTTCCAGTCGGTGCCCGGGGCGACGCCGAACAGGCCGTACTCCGGGTTGACCGCGTAGAGGCGGCCGTCGGGGCCGAACCGCATCCAGGCGATGTCGTCGCCGATGGTCTCGACCTTCCAGCCGGGGATGGTCGGCTCCAGCATGGCCAGGTTGGTCTTGCCGCAGGCGGACGGGAACGCGCCCGCCACGTGGTAGACCTTCCCCTCCGGAGAGGTGATCTTCAGGATCAGCATGTGCTCGGCGAGCCAGCCCTCGTCGCGCCCCATCACGCTGGCGATCCGCAGCGAGTAGCACTTCTTGCCGAGCAGCGAGTTGCCGCCGTA
>NZ_JBMDWU010000059.1:0-41338 GCF_048594385.1 Micromonospora sp.
AGGAAGCCCATCTCCATCTCGACGATGGTCTGCATCACCGAACCGCCCTCGAAGAGGCGGGCGGCGCCGACCGCGAGGCTGGCGAGCCCGGAGGACACGGCGGCGACCTGCTCGGCACGCTCGCCCGGGATGCTCGTGCTCGAGGCCATGAGGAGGCCGTCGGCGGACACGAGGATCGCGTGCGCGGCGTCGGGGACGTCGTCGACGAAGCGCGACATCACCCAGTCGAGGTCTCGGTCGTCACCGGCCGTGCCGGTGGCGGCGGGGGCGGCGAAGGAATCGTGCGTCATGCGGGGCCTGCTTCCGTGTGCTGGGTGGAACTCTGGGCGGCTGCTCGACCGCGGCTGACCCCGGCCTTGTGGGCCTGGAGCCGGCGGCGGATCGCTTCGGGGTCACGTGTCTTGGTGGTCGTGGGCGGGGTCACGCTACCGGGAACGAGGCGCTCTCCGGGGGCACGTCGCGGAAGTCCGACGGCGGTCGGGTCGGCGGCGGGCGCCTCCTCGGCCACGTGCTCGGCGATCTCCCACCCGCGGTCGACCTCGGTCTCGTGGATCTGGCTCGCGTCGCCGGTCAGCCAGCCCGAACGCATGGACTTGAAGAGCGGCGACTCGCCACCGGCCCGGGCGGGCTCGGCGTCGTGCGTCAGGCCGTTGCTCAGGCCGTTGGCGTGGCCGTTGCTGTGCCCGTTCGCGTGACCGTTCGCGTGTCCGTTCGCGTGACCGTTCGCGTGACCGTTGCTGTGCTCGAGGGGGGCCCCGGGCTGGTACGGCGTGGTGGGCGGCTCGTACGCGCGGAACGGGTCGGTCAGCGGCTCGGGCTCGGGGACCGGCGCCTGGGCGACCGGCTCCTCGGCGACGGGCTCGGCGACGGGCTCGGCGACGGGCTCGGCGACGGGCGCGGGCTGCGCGACCGGCTCCGCGACCGGCTCCGCGACGGGCTCCTCGGACGCCGGCTGCGGCGCCGAGCTGACCGGGGTGCCCAGTCCGAGCGGGTCGTTGCGGTCGAACTGGACCTCGTCCTCGTCCACCTGGGCGACCGGCTCGGGCTCGACGACCGGCTCGGGCTCGACGACGGGCTCGGGCTCGGGCTCGTCCTCGAGCTCCGCGGCGGGCTCCGGGTCGGCGGGCGTCGGCAGCGGGTCGGCGGTGGGTGGGGCGGGCGGTGGGGCGGCCACCCAGGCGGCGACGATCTCCCGCAGCCGCGCGCCGGCCGTGGCCCGCACCTGCCGGCCGGCCGCCTCGGAGGCCAGCGAGATGTGCCCCGACCAGCCCTGCCACGGGTCCGGCCGGGACTCGACCAGCACGTACGGATGGCCCACCGGCAGCTTCGGCTTCGGCGGCAGGTCGGTCACTGCGTCGAGGCGGACCGCGCCGGGATCGAAGCCGAGCACCCCGGAGGTCTCGTACGCGCCGCCGTGCCCCCGGGCTGTCAGCGGCCCGTACAACTCGGTGGTCTCCGCCGGGGTCACCAGCTGGAACCAGTTGACCAGCAGCAGGCTGGCGGTACGCCGGCCGGAGACCCACTCCATCGCGGCCCGGACGGTGGACATGTTGGCGTCGTGGCCGTTGACGATCAGCAGCCGGGGGAAACCGGCGGCGACGATCCCCTCGATCACGTCGGCGAGGTAGCCGACGGCGATCTCCGGCCGGATCGACACCGTCCCCGGCCAGGGCCGGGTCTGCCCCGGGCAGGCCGCGTACGGCACCGCCGGGAAGAGCACCCCGCGCGGCCCGGCAGCGCCGCCGGCCTCGGCGACCCCGTCCGACGCGCCGCCGGCCTCGGCGACCCGGTCCGACGCGCCGCCGGCCTCGGCGACCCGGTCCGACGCGCCGCCGGCCTCGGCGGCGAAGCCCTCGGCGAGGATCAGGTCGGTGCCGAGCGGCAGGTGCGGGCCGTGCCACTCGACGGCGCCGACGGGCAGCACCGCGTAGTCGGCCGCCGCCGCGACGGCGGCCAGCTCACCGCCGGGAATCCGGGTGGCGGGCAGCAGCCCGCCCCCGGCCGGCCAGGTCACGCCGTCCACTTCGCCGCCTCCCGGGTGGCCCGGCCGCCGTTCTGCAGGCGGCCGGAGAACACCATCACCATGAAGATCAACACCACCTGGAGCATGCCGTACGCGGCGGCGGTGCCGACCTCGAACGAGTACATCCGGTTGTTGATCTCGACCGAGATGGGTGCCGTCTCCGAGGTGTAGATCAGCACCGAGGCGACGAACTCGCCCACCCCGTTGACGAACGCCAGCAGCGCGCCGGCCAGCACACCGGGCAGCATCAGCCGCAGGGTGACCGTGCCGAACGCCCGCCACCAGGGCGCGCCGAGGTTACGGGCGGCCTCCTCCAGCGACGGGTCGATCTGGGCCAGCGTCGCCGAACTCGACCGGAACACCAGCGGCAGGAACCGCACGAAGTACGCCAACGGCATGATCCAGAAGGTGCCGATCAGCACCTGACCGAAGCTGAACGCGTTGCCCGTGCTGAACGCGGAGATCAGGTTGATCGCCACCACCGTGCCGGGCAGCGCCCAGGCCAGCATGACCGCCACGTCGAGCAGCCCCCGGCCCCGGAAGTCGAGCCGGCGCACCGCGTACGCGATCAGCACACCGACCACCACGCAGCCGACCGTGGCGAGCAGGCTCATCTGCAACGAGTTGAGGATCGGCCGGTACGCCCCCGGGTCCGAGAAGATCGTGACGAAGTTCTGCATCGTGTACTCCGACGGGATCACCTCGGTGGTCCACGAGCCGTCCCGGGAGAAGGCGACCAGGGCGATCGTCGCCACCGGGGCGAGCAGCACCATGGTGGCCAGCACCGAGGCCAGCAGCGCCAGCCACTTGCCGAACGGGTTGGTGATCTCCCGGCGGTGCGAGGCGACGCCCTTGGACTGGGAACGGTAGCTGCGCCGCCCCTCGTACCAGCGCATCCCGAGCAGGAACAGCACCGACGCCACCGCCAGCACCGACGCGTAGGTCGAGGCCATCGGCAGGTCGCCGTTGGTGCGGTTGATGTAGATCTGCATGGTCATCGTCCGGTCCACGCCGAACAGCAACGGCGCGGTGTACGACGCCAGCGACGTCATGAAGACCAGCAGCGACGCCGAGACCAGCGCCGGGGTGAGCATCGGCAGCAGCACGGTGCGCCACACCCGGACCCGGCTCGCGCCCAGGTTGTAGGCCGCCTCCTCCACCGACGGGTCCATCCCCACCAGGGCGGCCGAGGCGGCGAGGTAGAAGAACGGGTACATGGTGAAGGTGTGCACCACCAGCACCCCGGCGATACCGGTGAACGGCAGCACCGGGTTCTCGGTGCCGAGCAGTTGTTGCAGACCGCGCGGCAGGATGCCGGTCTCGCTGTAGAGCAGCTGGAACGAGATCGCCCCGATCAGCGGCGGCAGCGCCGCCGGCACCAGGATGATCGCCTCGATCAGCCGCCGGCCGGGAAACGAGAAGCGCTTGAGCAGGAAGGCCATCGCCACCCCGACGATCCCGCAGAGCAGCACGCTGGCCGCCGAGATCCCCAGCGAGGTGAGCAGCGCCGACCGGGCGACCCCGGTGCCGGTGACGAACTCGGTGTAGTTGGCCACCCCGTCCACCCCGACGCTCTCGGCGAAGGTGGCGAACATCGGCTGCACCACGTAGCCGAAGAGGATCAGCGCCAGCGGGAACACCAGCAGGTACGGGAACCACGGCGAGTTGGCGTTGAGGCCGCGCCGGGGCCGGGCGGCCTTCGGCCCGACGGGGTCCTGGGTGACCGGCGGCACGGTGGCCGGGCTCGGCGTGGCGGGAATGGTACTCACGGCGTCACCTCAGTTCGCGACTGCGGGGCTCGCAAAACCGGCTCACTCCTCGCGCTCACGGGCGCACCACCCACATGCGGTCCCGGTTGAGGCGCAGGCCGACCTGGTCGCCGACGGCGATGCCGGCCGGGACGTCGATCGCGGCGACCTGCACCGGCTCGCCGGCCACCTCGACCACGAGGTTGGTGGCCATGCCGGTGAACTCCACCTCGGTCACCCGGCCGGTGAGCGCGCCGGGCTCGGTGGCCGAGGTGAGGCCGAGGTGCTCGGGGCGTACCGAGACCAGGGCGGTGTCCCCGGCGCGCAGGCCGTGGTCGGCGGGGGCGGCGACGGCGGTCTCGCTGCCGTCGGGCAGGCCCACGGTGACAGTGTCGGCGGCGGCGGTGACCACCGGCAGGCTGAGCACGTTGCTGCGGCCGATGAACCGGGCCACGAAGGCGGTCGCCGGCCGGTGGTAGATCTCCTGCGGGGCACCGATCTGGCGGACCCGACCGGACTCCATCACGGCGATCCGGTCGGACATCGCCATCGCCTCGGACTGGTCGTGGGTGACGTAGATGGCGGTGGTGCCGGCCTCCTGCTGGATCCGCCGGATCTCCACCCGGGTCTCCTCGCGCAGCTTGGCGTCGAGGTTGGACAGCGGCTCGTCGAGCAGCAGGGTACGCGGCCGGATGACCAGCGCGCGGGCGAGCGCCACCCGCTGCTGCTGGCCGCCGGAGAGCTGGTCGATCCGGCGGTCGCCGTAGCCGGCGAGGTGCACCTGGCCGAGGGCCTCGGTGATCCGCCGGGCGGACTCGGCCCGCCCCACCTTGCGGATCTTCAGCCCGTACGCGACGTTCTGCGCGACGGACATGTGCGGGAAGAGGGCGTAGTTCTGGAACACCATGCCGGTGTCGCGCTTGTTCGGCGGCCGGTGGGTGACGTCCTCCGTGCCGAACCTGATCCGCCCCGAGGTGGGGAAGTAGAACCCGGCCACCATCCGCAGGGTGGTGGTCTTGCCGCAGCCGCTCGGCCCGAGCAGGGTGAAGAACTCCCCGGCGGCGATGCTGATGTCGACGTCGTCGACGGCAGCGGTGTCGCCGGCACGCGCGAAGCGCTTGCTCACCGACTCCAGCGTGACATCGATCATGATGTCTTCTCCTTCATGCGGTACCGGACCTGGCCGGGCGGGGTGGCGGGACGGGCGGTGCCGGGGGCGGGACGGCCCCCGGCACCCGTACAGGTCAGCCCTTGTTCTTGATCTGGCTGTTCCAGTGGTTGATCCACTCGGTCTCGTTCTTGCCGATGATGTCCCAGTTGACGTCGAGCGGCTTGAGGTTGAGCTGGGCCAGCCACTCCGGCTGCTGGGCGATCTCCACGGCCGGGATCTGGTAGTAGTCCTTGGCCAGGTCGGCGCGCAGCGTGTCGTCGAAGAGGAACTCGATGAACTTCTGCGCGCCGGTGCTGTTGCCGCCCTTGACCGCGGCGAGCCCGTCGACCAGCACCGGGGCGCCGGAGGCCGGCATCACGTAGCCGAACGGCATGTTCGACTGGTTGGCCTGCAGCAGGATGTCCTGCAGGTTCCAGGCGCTCAGGGTGCCCTGCTGGCGGGACAGCTTGAGGTAGAGGTCGGCCGGGTTGGCCGCGTACGCGCCGGTGTTGGCGTCGAGCTTCTTGAGCCAGTCGTAGCCGGGCTGCGGGTTGCTGCCGTCCGGCGACTGCCGCATGATCATCGCAGCGTAGATCGACCGCATGGTGCCCGAGGCGGCCACGTCGCGGATGACGATCTTGTCTTTCCACTCCGGCTTCAGCAGGTCGTCCCAGTCCTTCGGGGCCTGCTCCGGGGTGAGCGCCTTGTTGTTGTACATGATGACCTCGGGCAGCAGGATCTCCCCGAACCAGCGGCCCTCGGCGTCCTTGTACTTGGCGTCCATCTTGCCGGCGAACGCGGGCTGCCAGGCGGCGAGCAGGTCCTCACCGGCACCGGCGGCCAGCCCCTGCTGGGTGCCGCCCCACCAGACGTCGGCCTGCGGGTTGGCCTTCTCGGCCCGGACCCGCTCCAGGATCTCCTGGGCGCCCAGGTTGAGGATCTCCACCTTCCCCTTGTACTCGGGGTACTTGGCGGTGAACTTGTCCACGACGAAGGTGGAGACCTTCTTGTCGCGGGCGGTGTAGATCGTCAGCTTCTCCGTCTCACCGGCGGCGGTGTCGTCCGAGCCGCCGCCGCAGGCGGTGCCGGCGGCGAGGACGGTGGCGAGCGCTCCGGCGAGCAGAAGTCGACGTCTCATGGGGTACCTCCGAGGGGTGTGGGCGGAAGAATCAGCGGTTTGAGCAGGTCAAGGGGCCGGTAACAGGGTGGGTAGCCCGGCGGCGGCGGCCGAGAGGGCGTAGCTGACCGCGCCGTGCAGCACCGCGCGGTCGCCGAGCACGGCCCGGCGTACCTCGGTGGTGCTGGGCGCGGCGGCGGCGACCAGGTCCTGGAGCCGGCCGACGGCGGCGTCGTCGAGGTCGGCGGCGGCGCCGCTGAGCAGCACCCGCCCCGGGTCGATCACGCAGACGCAGGAGACGATGAGCCGGGACCAGGCGTTCAGGAGTTCGTCGAGGTAGCCGGCGGCGTCCGGGTCGTCGGCGGCCAGCTCGACCAGCGCGCGTACCGGCGACTCGGGGCGGCGGCCGGGGGCCAGCGCGACCACCCGTTCGGCGATCGCGTTCTCCGACCAGCGCGCCTCGAACGGGCCGATGCCGTCGTGTCCCCGGCCGGCCGGGTCCAGCGGCAGGAAACCGACCTCGCCGGCCGCGCCCCGGGCCCCCCGCCGGACCTGGCCGTCGAGCACCAGGCCCGCGCCGATGCCGTCGGCGACGTGCAGCAGCAGCAGGTCGGCCACGTCGATGCCGGCCCCGGCCGCGTGCTCACCGGCCGCCATCAGGTTGACGTCGTTGTCCACCACCACGGGTACGCCGAGCGTCCGCTGGACCGACTCCCCTATCGGACGGCCCTCGATCTGGCCGACCGAGGGGGCGAGCCGGACCGCGCCGCCGGAGATGACGCCGGGCGCGGCGATGGCCACCCCGCGCAGCGCCGGCAGCCCGTCGCCGGCCAGTTCGGGCACCGACCGGCAGATGGTGTCGACGATGTCGCCGGTCAGCCGGACCGTGCGGTGGGCGACCACCGCGCCGTCGCTGTCGGCGATCTCGCAACTGATCCGGGACGGCTCCAGCGAGACGGCGGCGACCAGTTCGGCGCGGGGGTTGAACTCCAGCATCGCCCGGGGACGGCCGGCCCGGGAGGCACCCGGACCACGTTCGATCAGGTAACCCTCGGCGATCAGGTCCCGCACCAACGGGGTGAGCGTGGCAGGGCTGAGGCCGGTGAGCTCGGTCAGCTCGGCCCGGGAGAGCACCCGGACCTGGCGGGCGGTGGAGATCACGGAAAGCCGCTTGATCTCCTTCGACCGCTCCCGGCTCACCGGGCTCGTTGGTGGCGTCACCACGTCTGTCACACTTCCTTCCTACGGCGAACGAATTAAAGAGTCAAGTAACAAGTCCGTCTCAGCCGGCTCACCTCGGACCACCGGAGCAGCGAGAACGTCCGCAATTGGAAGCGATGGGCGGGTTCGGGGCACCGTTCCGGCGCACCGCAGGACATCCCGGACATCGCCCTCTTTATTTCTTCTGCAAAGAAAGAAATACCTTCCAAAGCATTGACGTGCCGCTGCGGTGGTCCCTAGCGTCACCGGGCGAAGGCCTTCCAGTGTGTACGGAACCCGTACCGCTGCCGTACCCGGTGCACCGCGTCCGACGACGCCCACCGTTCCCGTTCCCGCCGCCTCACCGTCCACCGACGACCCCGCGTCGGATGCCCCGCGTCCGACGCGGACGGTCGCTGCCCGGACACCGTGGTCCCGGAAGGATCCGCATGCGCATCAAGGGTTTCCTGCTACCCACCGCACTCGCCCTGGCCGTGGCCGGGGCGCCCGCCACCGCCGTCGCCGCCCCGGCCGACGTCCGCCCGCCCAAGGCCGTCGACCTCGACGTGCTCTTCGTCAGCGCCCACCCCGACGACGAAGCCGGCAGCCTCGCCACCCTCGGCCAGTGGAAGGAGAAGTACGGCGCCAAGGCCGGCGTCGTCACCATCACCCGGGGCGAGGGCGGCGGCAACGCCGTCGGCCTCGAAGAGGGACCGCCGCTGGGCATCATCCGCGAACGCGAGGAACGCACCGCGATCGGCAAGGCCGGCGTGGAGAACCTCTACAACCTCGACCGGGTCGACTTCTGGTACACCGCGTCCGCCCCGCTGTCCGAGCAGATCTGGGGCCACGACGACACCCTCGGCCAGATCGTCCGGGTCATCCGGACCACCCGGCCCGAGATCATCATGACGATGAACCCGTCGCCGACCCCGGGCAACCACGGCAACCACCAGCAGGCCGCCCGGTTCGCCGCCGAGGCGTTCGCCGCCGCCGCCGACCCGAACGCCTTCCCCGAGCAGCTCAGCGCCGAGGGGTTGAGCCCGTTCCGGGCCGCGAAGTTCCTGCGCAGCGGCGGCACCGGCACCTCCGCCGCCGGCCCGCAGTGCGCGACCAGCTTCACCCCGACCGTCCCGACCGACCAGGTCTTCGGCGTCTGGGAGGGCACCGAAAGCGCCAACGGGAAGACCTGGGCCGAGATCGAGGTCGACGCCCGCCGGGAGTACGTCACCCAGGGCTGGGCCGGCACCGCCGCCGCCCCCACCGACCCGACGAAGATCCGGTGTGACTTCTACACCCTGATCGACAGCCGCGTCCCGTACGACCCGGCGGACACCTCCCCGGAGGCGATCCTGCGCGGCTCGGTGCTGCCGCCGGTGACCGGTGGCCTGCCCAAGGGCACCGAGCTGTACCTCACCACCGACCGGTTCGACCTGGCCCCCGGCGCGACCGTCGAGGTCACCGCGCACCTGCGCGCCCCGCACAACCGCGCCCTGGTCAAGCCCCGGATCGACCTGCGGCTGCCGGCCGGCTGGAAGGCCAAGGGCTCCGGCGTGCTCAACAACGACGTGCCGTCGGGCAAGGAGCGGACCCGCAAGTTCACCGTCACCGTTCCGGCCGACGCCGACACGAACCAGCAGCAGCTCATCGGGGCCACCCTGACCACCCGCCAGGGTGCCGGGCGCACCGACCGGGCCGTCCGGGTGGTCGCCGACGTCCGGGGCACCCTGGAGCCGCTGCCCGAGGTGGGCACGTTCCGCACCTGGGCCGGTGACGGCGGATACCCGCAGTTGGACACCCTGATCAAGCCGGTGCTCACCATCGGCTCCGGCAAGCAGCGGTCGGTCCGCATCGACCTGCGCAACCACGGCCGGGTCAGCCGCTCCGGCACCGTCACCCTCGGCCTGCCGGCCGGCTTCACCGCCGACGCGGCCACCAAGAGCTACCCCGCGCTGGCCCCCGGCGCGACCGGGGCGGTCACCTTCACCGTCACCAACACCGACGCCACCCTGCCGACCGCCAACGAGGGCGGCACGGACGGCGACTACGGCATCACCATCACCACCACCAGCGCCGCCGGCAGCACCGTGGAGACCGGCGCACTGGAGATCGTGCCGACCACCGAGGTTCCGGCCGCCGGGGCCGGCACCGTCGACGGGGTCGCCTCGCCCGGCGAGTACCCCGGCCCGGAGCTGGACTTCTCCCGCATCTGGGAGGGTCAGGCCACGACCCCGCAGGACGCCTCGGCGACCGGTCGGATCGCCTGGACCGCCGACGGGCTGAAGGTGATCGTCCAGGTCACCGACGACGTGCTGGGCAAGAAGGTGGTCCCGCAGGACTGCAAGCGGCAGCGCCGTACCGACAGCGTGGAGATCATCGTCGACCCGAAGGGGAACTCGACGGACACCTCGACCGTGTTCAAGGCGGGCATCTTCCCGATCACCGACGACCCGGCCAACGGCAACCCGCCGTGCTGGCAGCGTGACGCCGACAACCGGCAGGGCCCGGGGGCGACCACCGCACCGGGGATGACCGTGGTCAGCAAGGTCAGCTCCCCGTACACCGGCTACACCATCGAGACGATGATCCCGTTCGCGGTGCTGCCCGACGCGGTGGACCCGGCCCGGATGGGCTTCAACGTGCTGGTCTACGACTCGGACACCCAGGACCTCAGCTCGCAGTCCCGGCTGGGCTGGTCCACCTTCACCGGCGTCCGGGCCGACCCGTACCGCTACGGCCTGGCCACCCTGCCCGGCTACCAGCCGGCGGCCCGGCAGCCCAGCACGCCGGTGTTCCCGGACACCTCGGCGCGCAGCGTGCACAGCCCGCAGACCATCGCCCAGTCGGCCGTGGACGGGGTGGCCCCGGCCGCCGTGCCGAGGCTGAAGAACTCGGCGCTGCGGCTGACCTCGGCCCACCGGGTCACCGACGGCGTGCAGGTCACCCTGCGTGCCGACCGGGCCGGAACCGCCTACCTGTACGCCTGGGACGGCGACACGGCCCGGGGCGAGCACACCGTACGGCTGGCCGCCGGTGACCGGGTCACCGTGACGGTCCCGGTCAGCGGGGGCACCCCGACGTCGCTGCTGGCCGCCTTCGAGTCCGGTGGCGCGGCAGTGGCGCAGCAGGTCCCGCTGAACTGATCCGCCACCGCGTGACCCGTGGCCGGTCGTCGACTCCGTCGGCGGCCGGCCACGCCGGTGTCAGGGGTCAGCCGGTGCAACTGGTGGCGGGCAGCCCGGTCAGCGGCATCGGGGAACGACCGGTGGGGCGGGCCTTGCCGGCCAGCACCCCGGCGAGCGCCGTCATCGAAGCCCGGCTGGACGAGTAGGTCGCCAGCAGGGTCGGCGAGGTCGCCTTCTCCAGCACGTACGGGGTGTCCATCGCCACGGTGACCGCCGCGTCGGCGGCGAGATCCTTCGGGCCGTCGCCGTAGCCGACCAGGTGCACCCGGGTGCCGCCCTTGGCCACCACCCGCACGCCCGCAGCGGTCAACGCCGCGGTGAGCGTCGCCCGGGTCTTGTCCCGCCCGTCGGAGGTGGTGACGGTGACCGGGCCGGACACCGCGACGCCGCACTTCCCGCGCAGCTGGGTGACCGCCGCGGCGGCCAGCGCGGTGGCGGCGGCCCGGTGCGGGGCGCTGTCGAGCGTGGACATCGCCGGCGTCGGCCGGTCGGCGAGCCGGAACTTCATGGTCAACACCCGGGTGACCGCCGCCACCAGCCGGTCCCGGGGCAGCGAGCCGTCGCGCAGCGCGGCCAGCAACCCGTCGTACGCCTGGCCGACGTTCGGGGTCATCAGGATCAGGTCGTTGCCGGCGAGCAGGGCCTTCACCGCCGCCTCGCCCGGCGGGTAGCGCTTGGCCGGCGGCATGTTCATCCCGTCGGTGATCACCACCCCCTGGAAGCCCAGCTCGCCGCGCAGCACGTCGGTGAGCAGCTTGCGGGAGAAGGTGGCCGGGGTGCCCGGGTCCACGGCGGTGACGTCGAGGTGCGCCGACATCACCGCCATCGCCCCGGCGTCGATGCCGGCCCGGAACGGCGGGAAGGCCGTGGCGTCCAGCTCGGCCCGGGGCTGGCCGACCACCGGGACCTCCTGGTGCGAGTCGGCGGCGCTGAGCCCGTGCCCGGGGAAGTGCTTGACGCTGGCCGCCACCCCGGCGCTCTGCAACCCCTGGACCGCGCCCGCGACCTGCGCGGCGGCCCGCTTCGGGTCCGCGCCGAAGGACCGCGAGCCGATCACCGTACTGCGGGTGGCCAGGACGTCGGCGACCGGGGCGAAGTCCAGGTTCACCCCCATCGCGGCCAGCTCGGTGCCGGCGGCCTTCCAGGCGGCCTCGGTCCGGGCCGGGTCGTCGGCCGCCCCGGCGGCCAGCGCACTGGGCAGCGTGGTCACCCCGTCGGTGATCCGGGTGACCACCCCGTACTCCTGGTCGGTGCCGACCAGGAAGGGCGCCGGGCCGGCCGCCAGCTTCCCGGCGGCCTCGCGCAGCCCGGCGGTCAGCTTCTTCACCTGGGCCGGATTGTCGACGTTGGTGGTGGACTGGTTGCCGGAGGTGGGGTCGTCGGCGCTGAACCCGACCAGGATCAGCCCGCCGAGCCGGTACTTCGCGATCATCTGGGCGGGGGTGTCGACCCCGGCGAGGGCCTGGTTGCCGGCGGCCGAGCCGGGGGTCACCGTCGTCGCCGAACTGCCGTACGCGTACGGCATCAGCACCTGGCCCACCAGGTCCTCGTCGCCGAGGGTGCCGGCCAGCGCGGCGGCCCGGCCGGCGGGGTCGTCGGCGGCGACGGACGCGGCGACGGACGCGGTGGACGTCGGGGTGGCTTCGGGGCGGACCGGCGCGGGAGCCTGTCCCTCCCCCGCGCATCCGGAGGCGAGCAGCGCGGTCAGGGCGGTGACGGCGACGCCGGCACGTCGCGGGGAGATCGGCACCCGGCCCATCCAACCCCCGCCGGAGATCAGCGGCAACCCGACCAGGTCAGGCGGTGGGCGCGGAGTGCCCCTCCCCGACCGGGTGTCCGGCTCACCGGCGGGTCCCGGGCGGGACGCGGCCGGTCCGGGTGAGCGGATTCACCCGGCGCCACCGCCCGGCGGGCGGCTACCCCTGGCTGGCCGCTCGCCGTGAAATCCAGCCGAAACGGGTCGGCCCGGGCGTGCGTGCGCCTCGGGTGGGGACGACCTCTCCGAGAGCCTTATGCCTGTCCGTCATAGATATGACGGACAGGCATACAGCTTTCTGCGGGACGTGGCTCCGGGAGTAGCCGACACGGGGTCGTCGGCGGGGTGCCCGGAGACGAGACCGGTGGGCATCAGGCATCGCACGGAGACAGGCCGGCAGGTGCCGACACCCGGACGGTCACGCCGACCGCATCGGCACATGCGACGGCGCGCGGGCGGGCTGCGGTCAGCCGACCCGGGTCAGCAGGGTCACCGGCGCGCCGTCCCCGGCGTAGCGGTAGGGCTCCAGCTCGGCGTCCCAGGCGGTGCCCATCGCCTTGTCCAGGGCGTGCGCCAGGGCCTCCGGGCGTACCGACGCCATGATGCTGCGCAGCCGGTCCTCGCCGAGCTGGATGTCGCCGGCGGCACCCACCGCGGCCCGGAACAGGCCCCGGCCGGGCACGTGCATGAAGCGTTCGCCGTCCGCGCCGGTGCTGGGTTCCTCGGTCACCTCGAAACGGATCATGGGCCACTGCCTCAGGGCAGCAGCCAGCTCGGCACCCGTCCCCGGCCGGCCGGTCCATCCGCACTCGGCCCGGCGGGCGCCGGGATCGACGGGCTGAGCCGTCCAGTGCAGGTTGACCGGCGCGGCGAGGACGCGCGCGATCGCCCACTCGACGTGCGAGCACACGGCGAGCGGGGTCGAGTGGACGTATACGACGCCACGCGTTGGCACGGTGACCTCCCGGAGGGCGAGGTGCGTCTTCCCCTACGACCTCGACACCCGAGTGGCTGTTGCCACACATGATGACTGCTGTGACGGATGGTGCGCCAGGGAATCGGAAAATTCGCCGGCGGGAAATACCCGGACCGGTGACCGGGGTTGTGCACTCCGACGGGCACGGTGAGCTGCCAGGCACCGTGGTCGTGTATATTTCTCTGGGCGGTTCTGTGCCGTCGCACCACTTCGCGGGCCGACGACCCACCCGGGCGTCCGACGACCACCGAGCGTCAGACGACCACCGGGCGTCACCCGCTACAGCCCCCGGACGTTCCCCGTCCTCCCGTACGTCTTGCAAGGAGCATCTCCGTGGCGAGCAACACCTCGAAGACCGCGCGCGCGTCAGTCCGGGCCGGCCAGGCTGGCCAGGGTGGCGCCCTCAGCGTGCTGGGCGAGTTCAAGTACCTCATCCCGCTCAACGGCGGCAAGCACGCCTACGTGCGGAACCTGACCAACGGCAAGACCGCGCACCTGCGTACCGACTCCGACGCCTTCGTCGAGGAGATCCGGACGCTGGCCACCGCCGGTCACGCCGCCAAGATCCGCGCCGAGATCAGCAACCTCGCCGCCACCCACCCCGACCACGGGTGGGACAAGACCGAGAAGCGTCTCGTCGAGGCCGGCGTCTTCGAGGGCTGAGCCCTCCCCCAGCACGACCGCAACCGCCCGTCGGGTCACCCCGGCGGGCGGTTGCGCGTCTGCGCCGGCCGGGTCAGGCTCCGTCGTCGAGCAGGGTGACCTCGCCGGTGTCCAGGTCGTACAGGGCGCCGACGACGTCCACCCCACCCGCCGCGACCGGGCCGGCCAGCATGTCGTCGGTGCGCAGCGCCCGCACCGTACGGCGGACGTGCCGGCGTACGGCCAGCGGGTGCACGGCCGGGTCGTGCGGCCCCGCCTCGGTCACCGCCGGGGTGATCCGCTCGACCAGGTAGCCCAGGTCACCGTCCGGACGCCGGCCCGTCCGCACGCTGTCCACCGTCGCGGCGACCGCGCCGCACCGTTCGTGCCCCAGCACCATCACCAGGGTGACCCCGAGCTGCGCCACCACGTACTCGATCGAACCCCGCACGGCCCGGTCGAGCACGTGTCCCCCGGTACGGATCACGCAGATCGACCCGAAGGTCTGGTCGAAGATCGCCTCCAGCGGCACCCGTGAGTCGATGCAGCCGAGCAGCACCGCGTACGGCTGCTGGTCGCCGGAGGCCACGGCTGCGGCGGCGGTCACGTCGTGCCCGTGGACCGGTCGGCCGCTGACGAAGCGCCGGTTGCCGGTGAGCAGATCGGCCAGCGCCGCCCGGGGGGTGCGCGCGGCCCGGGGCGGCCCGGCGTCGACGGACGGCCGGTCGGGGGTCCGGGCGGCCCCGGTGGGCGGACTCGGCATGGCTACAGACTGACCGCCGGGCCGACCTCGTGCGGGCGGGTCGGGAATCTTCTCACCGACACGGTTGGCGTGGTCTGATGTCGGGTAGCCGGTGTTACCGCCGGGTTACGCCGGTGAATGTGTCCCGGGTGCCTGGGAGGTGGCGATGCCGGAGCAACGGGAGTTGCGGCTGCCCGACGGGGTACGCCTGCACGTCGAGGTGACCGGCCCGGTCGGGGCCGAGGTGACCGTGGTCCTGCTGCACGGCTGGACGCTCGACGGTCGGGCCTGGCACCGGCAGCTCACCGACCTGCGCACCCGCTTCGGCGACCGGATCCGGGTGGTCACCTACGACGCCCGGGGGCACGGCCGGTCCAGCTGCATGGCGCTGCGCACGGCGACCCTGGCCCAGCTCGGCGACGACCTCGCGGCGGTGCTGGACGAGGTCGCCCCGGCGGGGCCGGTGCTGCTCGTCGGGCACTCGATGGGCGGGATGAGCGTGATGGAGTACGCCCACCGGCACCCGTCCCACTTCGCCGCCCGTACGGCCGGGCTGGTTTTCGTCTCCACCACCGCCGAGGGCCACACCCACACGGTGTACGGCCTGTCGCCGCGGATCGCCCGGCTGATCCGGCTCGCCGAGACCACCGGGGCCGGGGTGCTGGCCCGGTGCGGCTCCTGGCGGCCACCCCGCCCGCTGTTGCGCGCCCTGGCCCCGAGCATCAGGTGGATGCTCTTCGGCGACCGCTGCTCCGGTGCCGACATCCGGCTGGTCACCTCGGCGGTGGCCCGCGCCTCGCTGCGCTCGATCGGTGGTTTCCGCGCCTCGATCGGCGCCCAGCACCGGCTGGCGACGCTCGCGGCGTTGGCGCACCTGCCGGCGGCGGCGCTGGTCGGGGACCGGGACCGGCTGACCCCGCCGCCGTGTGCGGAATCGATCGCGGCGGCGCTGCCGGCCACCGAGCTGACCGTCTGCCCCGGTGCCGGGCACATGTTGATGATGGAGCGTCCGGACGAGGTGAACGCCGCCGTCGCCGGGGTGCTCGACCGGGTGCTGTCCACCGCCGGGGCTACGCCACCGGGGCCCCGTCGTCCTGCCGACGTCCCGGCCGGCCGGGCGTGCGCCGACGTCCCGGGCGACCCGGCGTCCGCCGGGCGGACGACGCGCTGAGCCGACCCGCCGTCGCCCCGCGCGGCCGCGCCCCGGCGGGTCGGCCCGTGCGTGGGGGCGGACGACCTCCACCCCGGGCAGGCGGCGCGGTGGTGGTGGAGGTCGCGGTACGGGTATCGGCCCGCCGGGGGGTGGGCGGCTGCCCGTACCCTCATTCCGCCTGGCGTGCACCCGCGCCCGGCGTCGCCGTCGCACAGGAGCCGGTACGTTGACCGACCAGACCACCCTGGAGCAGGAGATCGCCGCCGAGCAACGGCATCTCGACCGGGTGTACGCCCGGCTCGCCGAACTGCGCCGCTCGGCCGCCCGCGCCGAGCGGGACGGCTACCGGATGGCCGGGGTCGGCACCTTCGGTGCGCTGGTGGAGCGGGACGCGATGGTCTTCCACGCCGCCCAGCGCCGGCACCTGTTGGACGCCGAGCACGAGGGGCTGGTCTTCGGCCGGCTGGACCTGCGCGACCGGCAGGTGCTGCACGTCGGGCGGCTCGGGGTGCGCGGTGACGACGCCGAGACGCTGGTGGTCGACTGGCGGGCCCCGGCCGCCGCCGCCTTCTACCGGGCCACCCCGGCGGAGCCGCTGGGGGTGGTGCGGCGGCGCACGATCAGCTCGTCGGACGAGAAGGTCACCCGGATCGAGGACGACCTGCTCGACCCGGAGGCCGCCCCGCCGGACATGCCGGTGGTGGGTGACGGGGCCCTGCTGGCGACCCTGTCCCGGGCGACCGGCCGGGGGATGCGGGACATCATCGCCACCATTCAGCGGGAGCAGGACGAGGCGATCCGGTCCCCCGGCTCGGGGGTCACCATCGTCTCCGGCGGGCCGGGCACCGGGAAGACGGCGGTGGCCCTGCACCGGGCGGCGTACCTGCTCTATGCCGACCGCAGCCGGTACGCCGGCGGCGGCATCCTGGTGGTCGGCCCGTCGGCGGTGTTCGTGGAGTACATCGCCTCGGTGCTGCCGTCGCTGGGCGAGGAGACCGCCACCCTGCACTCGCTGGGGTCGCTGTTCCCCGGCCTGTCGGCGACCCGCACGGACGGGCCCGAGGTGGCGGCGGTGAAGGGTTCGCTGCGGATGCGGCGGGTGCTGGAGCGGGCGGCCCGGGACGCGGTGCCGGACGGCCCACATGAGTTGCGGCTGCTCTACCGGGGTGCGCTGCTGCGCCTGGAACGGCGCGAGCTGGACGGCATCCGGGACCGGGCGCTGCACCGGGGGGCCCGCCGCAACGAGGTCCGCCGGGTCGGCTTCGACGGGGTGCTCGCCGCGTTGTACGCGCAGGCCCGGCGGTCGGCCGTCGCCGGCCTGCCCGAGCAGCCCGCCTTCGAGGACGAGATCATCGAGCGGCCGGAGTTCCGGGAGTTCCTCAAGGCGTGGTGGCCCCGGCTGCATCCCCGGCACGTGCTGGGCTGGTTGGCCCGGCCGGAGCGGCTGCACCGGTACGCGGCCGGCGTCCTGTCCCGGGCGGAGGTCGGGTTGCTGGTGGAGGCGTACCGGTCGCTGGACACCGAGGGGTTGACGGTGGCCGACATCGCCCTCCTCGACGAGCTGGACGCGCTGCTGGGCCAGCCGGTCCGTCCGAAGAAGGCCCGGCGGGACCCGTTCCAGCTCGCCGGTGGCGTCCGGGAGCTGAGCACCTTCGGGGAGCGGCAGCGTGCCGCGCGGGCGGCGGCCCGGGAGCGGCCGGAGGACTACCGGGACTACGCGCACGTGGTGGTCGACGAGTCGCAGGACGTCTCGCCGATGCAGTGGCGGATGATCGGCCGGCGCGGTCGGCTCGCCTCCTGGACGGTGGTGGGTGATCCGGCGCAGACCGCCTGGACGGGTGACCAGGCGGAGCTGGACCGGGCCCGGGACCAGGCGCTGGGCCGGCGGCGGCGGCACCGGTTCACGCTCTCCACCAACTACCGCAACTCGGCGGAGATCTTCGCGGTGGCGGCGGCGGAGATCCGCCGGCTCTACCCGGACCTGGAGTTGCCGAGCGCGGTGCGCTCCACCGGGGTGGACCCGGTGGCGCTGCACGTGCCGGCGGCGGAGCTGGCCCGGACGACGGCCGACGCGGTGGACACGCTGCTGGCCGAGGTGGCGGGGACGGTCGGAGTGATCACCCCGGTGCCCCGCCGCGACGAGGTCGCCGGCTGGTTGGGCGACCGGGGTGGGGCGCGCCTGCAGGTGGTGACCAGCCTCCAGGCCAAGGGCATGGAGTACGACGGGGTGGTGCTGGTCTGCCCCGGCGAGATCCGGGCCGATCCGGGCTCCGGGGTGCGGACGCTCTACGTGGCGTTGTCCCGGGCGACCCAGCGCCTCACCACCGTCGAGCCGACCGGCTGACCGACCGGGACCCGGCCCACCTGGCCGGACGTCCGACCATCACTTGCATACATAGCGATGTGAGCATAGATTGGAGCGGGTCCGCAGCGGCGACGGAGGGTGTGGACGTGGGCGCAGGTCATGACCACAGCGCGACGGTGAGCAACGCCGCGCACCGGCACCGGGGTCGGCTCTGGGCGGCGTTCGGGCTGCTCGCCGTGCTCATGGTGGTCGAGGCGGTGGCCGCCTTCGGCACCGGCTCGCTGGCCCTGCTCTCCGACGCGGGGCACATGTTCACCGACGTGCTCGGCATCGGGATGGCGCTGGCCGCGATCACCGCCACCCGGCGGGCCGCCCGGGACCCGCAGCGCACCTTCGGCCTCTACCGGCTGGAGGTGCTCGCCGCCCTGGCCAACGCCGTCCTGCTCAGCGGGGTCGCGGTCTACGTGCTGATCGAGGCGGTCCGCCGGTTCGGCGAGCCACCCGAGGTGCTGGCCGGCCCGATGCTGGTGGTGGCGGTGCTCGGCCTGCTCGCCAACATCGTCGCGTTCGGCCTGCTGCGGGAGGGCGCCAAGGAGAGCATCAACCTGCGCGGGGCGTACCTGGAGGTGCTCGGCGACCTGCTCGGTTCGGTCGGGGTGATCGTGGCGGCGCTGCTGATCGCCGGCACCGGCTGGTGGTGGGCCGACCCACTGGTCGCCGTGGCGATCGGCGTGTTCATCCTGCCCCGCACCTGGCGGCTCGGCCGGGCGGCGGTGCGCATCCTGGTCCAGGCCGCCCCGGAGCACCTGCCGGTGACCGCCGTGCACGACCGGCTGACCGCCGTGCCCGGTGTCGCCGAGGTGCACGACCTGCACGTCTGGACGCTCACCTCCGGCATGGACGTCGCCTCGGCCCACCTCACCCTGGCCGGTGACGCCGAGGTCGGCGCGGTGCTGGCGGCCGCCCGGGGCGCCCTGCGGGAGGACTTCCACATCGAGCACGCCACCCTCCAGGTCGAGCCCGGGGCGAGCCCCGGCGCATGCGGCCCCGCCCACTGGTGACCCCGCCCCGGGCCGGACGGTCAGCCCCGCCGGGTACTCCCGCACAGAGATCGCGGAAATTTGCGTCGTTTGAACCTTTTGAGGGTATTCACTCTCGTACCCTCAGTCACGAGGTAGGCAGGCGTCACACGCGTACCGGTAGGCTCGGCCCCGGTCTCCGCCAGGCAGAGGCCGCCGCCTAATCGCCCGCCCGGGCGAACCGGGGAACCACGTTCCTGGGGTGCATCCGCGTCAGCGGTAGGGATCTTCCGTCCCGAACCCGTCAGCTAACCCGGTCGGCGGCTGACGGAAGGACATCCGCATGCACGTACGCACCACCACGCGGCTGCTGGCCGCAGTCGTCACGGCGTTGGCCCTGGGCGTGTCGGCCGCGCCGTTCACCCCGGCCACCGCCGCGCCCGCCACCCGGCTCGCCGCCCCCGGCGACGACGAGGGCGGCACCCCGGCGCTGCGCGACCAGCTCGACGCCGCCAGCAAGGGCTGGCTGGAGGCCAAGGCCGCCCTGGAGCGCTCCACCAAGCGCCAGCAGGAACTCGACGGGCAGCTCAAGACCATCGAGGGGCAGCTGGTCACGCAGACCGCCAAGGTCGGCGAGATCGCCGGCGCGGCCTACCGCACCGGCCGGCTCGGGCCGATGTCAGCCCTGCTCAACAGCAACACCCCGAGCGGTTTCCTGGACCGCGCGGCAGCGCTGGAGACGGTCGCCACCCGGGAGGACCAGGAACTGCGCACGATGATCGAGACCCGGGACCAGGCCACCCGGACCCGGGCGGCGGTCACCCGGGAGATCACCGAACAGCGCAAGCAGGTCGCCACCATGGGCAAGCGCAAGGAGCAGGCCGAGCGGGCGCTGGCGGTGGCCGCCGCCGACAAGCCGGCCCCCACCTCCCGCGACTCCGGCAGCTCGGACGGCACGTCCACCAGCAACGCCAAGGGGGCGCCCCGCAACTCCGACGGCTCCTGGCCGTCCGAGTCGTGCAGCGTCAACGACCCGACGCCGGCCAACGGCTGTATCACCCCGCGTACGCTCAACGCCCTGAACCAGGCCAAGGCGGCCGGTTTCACCAGGTACGTCTCCTGCTACCGGCCCAGCGGCTCCGGCGAGCACCCCAAGGGCCGGGCGTGCGACTTCGCCGCCCAGAAGGGCGGCTTCGGCGGGGTGGCCAGTGGCGGCGACCGGACGTACGGCAACAACCTCGCCGCGTACTTCATCCGCAACGCCGACCGGCTCGGTGTGCTCTACGTGATCTGGTTCAAGCGGATCTGGCTGCCGAGCAGCGGGTGGAAGGCGTACAGCGGGGGCAACGGGGACCCGTCCAGCGACCACACCACCCCCGTGCACCTGTCGATGATCTGATCCCGGCGCGGTGGCCCGTCCGGGCAGGGCGGGCCCCCGCGGCGCGACCGTCCGGGGGGTGTCGGCGGGTCGTCAGCCGGCGGGGGGTGGGTCGCCGGCCCGGCTGTCCAGGACCGCGCCGAGGCGGCTGGCCAACCCCAGGTGGGCGGCGCGGGCCTGCCGGAAGGCGTAGCCGAACAGCGGGGCCGGCGCGGCGAGGGTGATCTCCACGTCGATCCGCAGCAGGTCACCCTCCATCCGCAGCCGGGTGTGGTTGCGTACGGTGGTGCCGGGCTGCTGGCGGGCCACCGTCACGATCTCGTCGTCGCCGGCCAGCAGCACGTCGGCCTGGTAGGTGACGGGGAACCGCAGCGGCCCCAGCTCCAGCCGGTCGGTGATCGCGTAGCTGGCCAGGGCACCCGGCCGGGCGGGCAGCCGGCGCACCCGGACGATCAGGGGATGCAGCTCCTCCTGCCGGGACAGGTCGCTCAGCAGCGCCATCGCGTCCGCCGGTGAGCAGCGCGCCTGCACCGTGTAGCTGAAGCTCTCCCGCCGGACCACCGGGCCTCCTGACCGTCGTCGGTCGCACGATCGTGCCGTACCGGAGACGGACTGGCAACGTCCCTGGTCAGTGGCGTCGACGCCGACCGGTGGCCCGGTCAGGCGCCGGGCAGGACCTCCGGGGTGGCGGCACCGGCGAAGTACGGCTCCGGGGCACCGAAGAGCCCGAGCAGGCCGGTGACCCAGAGCTGTCGGTGCACGAACCGGCTCGGCTCGGTGACGATCAGTTTGACGCCGCTGACCTCGGCGGTCTGGAAGCCGGCGACCATGGCGCTGATCCCGACGGAGTCGATGAAGGTGACGAGTCGCATGTTCAGCTCGATCCGCGCGGGCCGACCCTTGGCCAGCACCTCGGCGATCGCCTCACGTACCTCGTAGGCGGTGTCGACGTCGATCTCACCACGGGGGGCGATCTCGATGACACCGGCCGGCAGGACCGACTTCACGATCGACAGGCTCACGCGAGCACCTCCACTCGCCCGTCCCCGGGCGCCTCATCAGTACGCGGGCCGCGACCGAGAGTATTCCTCCGATGGCCTCGGTCGCCACCCCTCGGGATGAGCAATTCGCGGATCCGGACGGACCGGACCGTCCCTCTCCGCACCGTTGCTGGTCCTGTTCTCCTCAGACGAACGGCCCAGCTCGGCCGTTCCAACCGTCCCAGAGTAGCGGCCCCGGTCCACCGACACCCGGATGCGGTGCGCCGGGCGAGCCCCGCAGGCTCCCCGACGCGGCCCGCCGACTCCCCCGGTGCAGGTTGTGCGGGGTGCCTACCGTGGGCGAGAGATGGGTCACCACGATCGAGGAGACGGATCGATGCTCAGGAGACTGCTCGGGCTGGCCGGGGTCGGCGCACTACTCGCTCTCGTCCTGGCCTGCGGCTTCGGCGGCGGGGACGACGACGATGACGACGACGGGGACGATTTCGCCCGCGCCACCACCGTGGTCTCGGTGCGCTGAGCGGTGACGGTCACCCGTACGCACGGGTTTGCGACCCGGCCGGGCGGGGCACTGCTCGGACACCGGCCGGGTGACCGGTCGGCGCGAGGACCGCTGCGGCGCGGAGACGACATCCGAAGTGGCCGCAGACTTCGGCATTCGAGGAGGTAACACGATGATCGGCAGCAACCTTCTGGAGCGCCGCAGCAAGCCCGAGCGGATCGCCGACCAGGCCTGGCACCACCTGCTCTCGGCGGTGGACTCCGCCGGTGACAGCGTCCGGGACGCCGCCCGGTCGGTCCGGGACTCGGGGCTGGCCGACGCCGGTGACCTGGTCGGCTCGACCGCCGACGAGGCCCGTCGTCGGGCGACGCTCGCCTTCGACGCGCTCGCCGGCCGGCGTCCGGCCCTGCCCTGGACCCTGCTGATCGGCGCGGCGCTGGTCGGCGCGGCGATCGGCTGGGCCGCCGGCACCGCCGCGCGGGCCGCCGGCAGCCGGGGTGACCGGGCCGTCGACGACATCGAGTTCGTCGACGTGGACCGGCCGAACTCCCCCGTCGGGCTGGACGACTGACCGCTCCACGCGGCACGTACAGGCCCCGGTCACGCTTCTCGGCGTCGACCGGGGCCTGCGCCGTCTTCAATCCACCCCCGCTGGGGCGATGTTGCGGTAAACACCCGGGGTGGATGCCGCGACTTCGCCACCACTGAGTCGACCACTCTCAGCCCGGACATGCCGCCGGCTCCGCTCCCCGGTCGGGGGAGCGGAGCCGGCAGGTGTCGGATAGTTGATAGTTGTCAGCGGCTGGTGCAGCTCACCGCCGGAACCGCATTGGTGCCTGTCACGTTGGCGGTGAAGCCGATGCTGGTGCTCGCGCCACCCCCGAGCGCACCGTTCCACCCGGCGTCGCGCACCGAGACGTTCGCCCCGGTCTGGGTGAAGGTGCCGCCCCAGAGCGAGTTGACCGTCTGACCGTTGGCGAACGTCCAGTTCACCGTCCAGCCGGCGATCGCGCTGGTGCCGGTGTTACGCACGGTCACCTCACCCTGGAAGCCACCCGGCCACGACCCGGTCACCTTGTACGTCGCCGCGCACCCACCGGTGGGCGGCGGAGTCGTCGGCGGCGGCGTGGTGGGCGGAGGCGTCGTGGGGGGCGGGGTGGTCGGCGGCGGCGTGGTGGGCGGCGGCGTGGTGGGAGGCGGGGTCGTCGGCGGCGGCGTGGTCGGGCCGGGGGTGGTCGGCGTCGGGGTGGGAGTGCCGCCGAGCCGGTCGGCGACCAGGATGCCCCGGCCGTTGGTGCCCAGGTAGACCCGGCCGTAGACCCGGGGGTCACCGGTCAGCGCCTCGCCCGCGTTGCCGTACTGGTGCTGGTCGTCGTTGATCCGCACCCAGGCCGCGCCGGTGTTGTCGGAGCGGTAGACGCCGGCCTTGCCGTCGACGGTGCCGAAGGTGAACACCGCCGGATAGGTCTGCCCGGGGGCGGCCTTGCCGAAGCCGACGTTCACCGCCGCCGACACACCGGCCAGCTTGGTGAAGCTGGCCCCGGAGTCGGTGGAGCGCCACAGCCCGCCCTCACCGGCCAGCCAGATGTCGCCCTCCTTGCCGGGCACCGCCTTGAACTTGACGTTCCCGGTGGCCGGCAGGCCGGTGGCGGCGGACGCGGTGAAGCTGGCCCCACCGTTGGTGCTGACGTAGAACTTGCCGGCGCTGAAGCCGTAGAACTTGTTCTTGTTGACCCGGTCGGACTCGACCACGGCATTGGCCGGGATGCCGGTGGCGGCGGTCCACGAGTTGCCGAACCCGACGGAACGGATCACCTGCTGCCCGGCGTCGCCGGGGGCCCAGACGAACTGGCTGCCGTCGGCGGCGGCGGCGACCGTGCCGCCGTTGTTGATCCCGCCCGGCTCGCTGCCCTGGAACCAGTTCGCCCCGCCGTCGGTGGAGAACGCGACGTGGCTGTCGTTGGGGCGGTCGGCGTCGGTGAAGTTACCGGCCCGGACCATCGTCGCCGGGTTCGCCTCGGCGTAGTCGAGGCTCGTGGTGGTGGTGAAGACCGGCTGGGTGAACAGCATCGGCGGCACCGCGTCGAGGTCGGTGTGCCGGAACCCGCCGATGTCACCGAGCCCGCTGATCAGCGGTGCCCCGGTGGGCGGGCTGATCAGGTCCTGCACGGCGGTCTCCTCCAGGCCCTTGACCATCGGCTTGATGGTGAGCTGGCCGCCGGTGTCCCACTTGGTGAGGTCGGTGCTGCCGTAGATGGTCGCGCCGGTGCCGTACATGAAGCGGTTGGAGTCGAACGGGTCGATCTCCACCGACTCGTTCATCCAGCCCAGCTTCGGGGACTCCTCCGGCGGGGCCGGGTTGGCCCCGAAGGTCAGCCACGGCACCGAGCTGATGTCCATCTTGAACTTCTTGGTGCGCTCCGGGTAGCTGCCGAACTCCCAGATCCGGCTCCAGGTCGCGCCGCCGTCGGTGCTGCGCCAGAAGATCGCGTCCGGCCACCAGGAGATCTGGGTGGCGACCATCAGGGTGTTCGGCTTCTGCCGGTCGATGGTCAGCCCCGAGTAGCCGAAGTAGGCGTCGCTGCTGGACGACGGGATCGGGCTGATCTGCGTCCACGCGCCGGTGGCCCGGTTGAACTTCCACACGTCACCCTTGCCCCCGTCGTACGGGCCGCCGGTGTCGCTGGTGGCGATGTAGAGGAAGCCGCCGACCGGGTCGACCACCCCCTTGTGGGCCAGGTAGCCGGTGGGCTGCCCGGCGATCCGCTCCCAGCTCGTGCCGCCGTTCGTCGAGCGGTACACCGGGTTCGCCTTGTCCGCCACGCCGACGTAGATGGTCTGCGTGGCGTTGCCGGCCGTACCGGTGCTCTTGTCGAAGGTGACCCAGGTCAGACCCTGGTTCTGGCTCTGGTAGCCGGTGGTGTCGTTGGGGTCGGCCCGGTAGTTGCCGACGTTGGGGAAGTTCGCCACCTTGGCCCAGGTGACCCCGAAGTCGGTGCTGCGCCACAGGCCGTTGCCGCCCTCGGCACCGTAGTAGAGGATGCTGTTCTTGTTGGGGTCGACGGCGAGCCGCTCGCCCATGCCCCGGCCGGGCATGTTGCCGCCGTTCTTGAACGGCAGCGCGGTGGCCTGCCAGGTGGCGCCCTTGTCCGACGAGCGCAGGATCGCGCCGTTGTTCGGGTCCCAGTCGTTGGTGTACATGCCGACGGCCGCGTACACCCGGTTGGTCTGCACCGGGTCGGTGGCCAGGCTGACCACACCGTTGTAGCCCCACTTGTCCGCGCCGACCCAGTCGAGCAGCGGCGTCCAGGACTGGCTGGCCTGCTCCCAGCGGTACGCGCCGCCGATGTCGGTACGCGCGTAGATCAGGTTCTTCTCGGTCTGGTTGAAGACGATGCCGGGGACGAAGCCGCCACCGTCGATCCGGACGTTCTTCCAGCTGTACGGCTCGGCCGCCGCCGCGGCGGCCGGTGTGGACGGTGCGACGGTGAACTGTACGGCCACGACGGCCGTCGCGGCGGCCAGCACGGTGGTGACCGCGCCGACGAGACTTCTCCGCATCTGCGGTTCCTCTCGGGATGCCAGGGTCAGGGTGCGACGCCCCGTGGGGACGTCGACGGGTGCGAAGAGCTGCCCTGGCTCCCCGCCGGCACGCTTGGCTCCCGCTGCCGAAGAAGAACCCAACAGTAACCGGTACGCCGCCGAATTAGGAAGCGCTCCCAACTAACTCGGCCATCAGAGCCGGTAGATGACGTCCTCGCCGACCATCTCGCGACTGATGCCCAACCCGTCCACCGGTCGGGCGGCCACGTCCGCCCACGGCGTGCCGGCCGCCCAGCCGGGCAGCAGCACCACCGTGCGCACCCCGACCTGCCGCAGGTACGCCACCGAGGTGGCGTCCGGGAAGGTCATGCTCGCCGCCCTGATCCGCTCCTGGGACTGCGGGGTGAACGAGGCGAGCCCGTTGACCACCTTGGGGAACCCGTCGGTGGACCAGAGCATCACGTGCAGTTCCCGGATGCCGTCGCTGGGCAGCACCAACGCCGGGCCGGTCAGCCCGCGCAGCACGGCCGGCTGCTCCGGCGCGGGCACGTGCGGGGTGCGGTTGACCCCCTCCACCAGCACCAGCAGTAGCGGCACCAGCAGCGCCAACCGGGCCAGCCGCCACTGCCCGCCGGCCCGCTTCGGGGCGGGTTGCCGGGGGGCCGCCTGCTCGGCCGCCGACCCGGACCACGCCGCCGACCGCAGCGCCGGCCGTGGTCCCGCTCCCGCCTGCGCCGGTGCGGACGCCTCCACCAGCACGGGCACCCCCGCCGGTCGCAGCGTCGGCACGGCCGGCTTCGTCCCGGGATCCGCGTCCGACCCCGGCGACTGATCCCCGGCCGGCACGGGCCGCTGCTCCCCTACCGACACTGCCCCGGGTTCCACGTCCGGTCCCGGCGACTGATCCCCGGCCGGCACCGCTTCGCGCTCCGCGTCCGGTCCCGGGGGCAGCTCCGCGCCGGGGGCGGTCTGCCGCGCCGGCTCGCGCACCGTCAACGCCCCGGCGGCGAGCAGGCCGAGCAGCAGGGTCGTCCACAGCACCAGCCGGCCCGGGGTGCGCACCCCGTCCCAGCCCGGTGCGTGCTCGACGAGCGTCACGTACCCGGGGTTACCGTCGCCACCGAACGTGGTGCCCGCCGCCAGCGCCACGCTGACCAGCGCCGCGCCGGCCAGCATCAGCCGGTGCCGCAGCCGCCACGCGGAGAAGAACAGCCCCGCCACCGCCAACGACAGCAGCACCACCCCGGGCAGCAGGGTCATCTCGCCCGGGAAACCGAGCGTGGCGCGGGCGGCCTCGTGCCGCTCCCCCCATAGCCAGGACTCCGGGGGTGCGGTGACGAACCCCCGCCACGGCGGGGAGAACATCTCGATCTGGGCCACCGTCCGCCGGCCGGACGGGTTGCGGGCCACCACCTCGAAGTACGGCGCCGCCATCGCCAGGGTCACCCCGGCGAACCCGATCCCGCCGGCCAGGTCGGCCAGGAGCAGGCGGCGAGGCACCACCGGCCGGGTCCGCCGCCGCAGCCACACCACGCCGTACGTGACCACCGCACCGAGGCAGAGCAGCCCCAGTACGTACGCGAAGGGCAGGCCGATGCCGAAGCCGAGGGTGACCTGCCAGGCGGCGACCGCCCACCCGGCGACCACCCAGCCGGGACGGACCCGGTCGGGGCGGTGGCCGTGCCGCAGCGACCAGCCGTGCCCCCGGGCCAGCATGGCCAGCGCGAGGGCGATCCCGCCGATGCTGATCACGTGCAGGTGCCCGGCCTGGGCGAGCTTCCACGGGGCGTACGCGAAGGCCACCCCGGCCACCGCCGCACCGGCCCGGCCGGCCCCCACCTGCCGGGCCAGCGCGTACGCCCCGAACAGGGCGAGGGCGTGGGTCAGCATGTAGAGCAGGTTGTAGCGGATCACGGCGGCCACCGGACCGTCCCCGATCATGCCGAACGGGGCGTACCCGAGCAGGGTGTCGGAGTAGGCGTAGGTGTACGGCTCGGGATAGAACGTGTTGGAGTGCCAGACCTGCAACGGGTTGGTCAGCAGGGCGTGCCCACCCCAGGCCACCTGCCACGCCTGCAACGTCGGGTCGCCGGTGTCCTGCGGGATGGTGCTCGCCGGATCGCGCAGGGTCGGCCAGGTCAGCACCACGGCCAGCAGCAGCGCGGCGAGCGCCGCCAGGGTCCACTCGTGCCGGGCCACCCGCCACGACACGCCCGCCAGCCGGCGACCGAAGACCCGCATCTGATCGACGTCCATCTCTCCACCCCGTCCTTCGCCGTCCGTCAGACTGCCCGAGTCCGAACCGGTTGTCGACACCGCGACCGCCCGAATTTCGCCACCGGCGCCCCTCCGACGGGCCGAATCCGATCTGACGACGCGGACGGGGCAGGACCACCCGGGTCGGGTGAGCCGCCCTCACCCGACCCGGGGGGACGGTGGGCGACATGACTGGATCCGACGGGCTGATCCGACCCGGGACACCGGCCCCCGAATTCACCCTGCCGGCCACCCCGGACGGGCGACGGACCGGACCCGCGCAGTTCCGGGGGCGGCCGGTGGTGCTCGCCTTCTACCCCGCCGACTGGTCCCCGGTCTGCGGTGACCAGATGGCGCTCTACCAGGCCGCGATGCCGGAGTTCGAGCGGTACGACGCGGTGGTGCTGGGCATCTCGGTGGACAGCCTCTGGTCGCACCGGGCGTTCGCCGAGGCGAAGGGCGTCCGGTTCCCGCTGCGGTCCGACTTCGAACCCAAGGGCGAGGTGGCCCGGGGCTACGGGGCGTACACGCCGCAGGGGCTCGCCGGCCGGGCCCTGGTGGTGCTCGACCCGGCCGCGACGGTGGCCTGGAGCTACCTGTCCCCCGCCGAGGTCAACCCGGGTGCCGACGGCGTCCTCGACGCGTTGGAACAGCTCGGCACCGAACGGCAGGTGGTGACCCGATGAGCACCCCGTTGCAGGTCACCGCCCGACTCCGGGTGCCGGTGACCGATACCGACCATGTCCGTGGGCCGCTCGACGCCCCGGTCACCCTCGTGCAGTACGGCGACTTCCAGTGCCCGTACTGCGGGGCGGCGTACCCGAACCTGGCCGAGGTGCTGCGGCAGCGGCGGGACACCGTCCGGCTTGTCTACCGGCACTTCCCGATCACCAACCTGCACCCGTACGCCGAGCGGGCCGCCGAGGTGGCCGAGGCGGCCGCCCACCGGGACCGGTTCTGGGAGATGCACGACTGGCTCTACGAACACCAGGACCAACTGGACCCGGTGCACCTGTCGCTCGGCATGGCACAGGTGGGGCTCCCGCCGGACGAGGTCGACGCCGAGGTCGACCGGCACGTGCACGCCGACCGGGTACGACACGACTTCACCGGCGGCATCCGCAGCGGCGTCAACGGCACACCCACGCTCTTCGTCGGCGACGACCGCCACGACGGCCCACTCGACCTCCCCACCCTCCTCGCCACCGTGGACGCCGCCACCGCCTGACCCCAGCCGACCAGAAGGGCGGGGCGGGCTGGGGTGGGTGGGGTGGGGTCAGAGGAGGTGGAGGTCGCGGGCTCGGCGGACGGCTTCGCGGCGGCGGGTGGCGTCGAGCTTGCGGTAGATGTTGCGGACGTGGGTCTTGACGGTGTTGACCGACAGGGACAGTTCGCTGGCGATCTCCACGTTGGACAGGATGCTCTGCAGGTACCGCAGGATGGTCAGCTCCCGCTCGGTGAGCGGCTCGTCCAGAGGGCGCTCCGCGTCGCCCTGCCGGGAGTCGGCCGGTCCGCCCCGGGTGCCGTACGCCCCCTGGCCGGGCGGCGGCGTGGCGTCCCGCACCAGGTCGCTGACCTGCGGCCAGTACGCCGTACCGGAATCCAGGTGGGCCGCGAGCAGTTCCCGGACCTCCGGCTCGGCCCGGGTGAAGACCCGTCGGTGGCCGTGCCGCCCGGCCAGGTCCAGCACCCGTTCCAGCAGCCGCCCGGCCCGGCGTTCGTCACCGGCCCGTCGGGTCAGCAACGCGTCCAGAACCCCGGCGGCGAGCCGTACCGGCAACGGCCAGTCGGCAGCGCCCGGGGCGTCCCAGTCGGGCAGGGCGTGCCGGGCGGCCCGTAGGTCACCGGCCCGCAACTCGACCCGGGCCAGCGCCAACGCCAGCACCGGCACCGGGTCCGGACCGAGGGCCCGCTAACCGAGCAACCGCCGGTCCTTGTCCACGTCACCCTGTTCGCCGCGCAGGTCCGCCTCCAGCGCCAGCAACCGGTCGGCCAACTCCCCGGCACCGCCGAACCCCACCGCACCGCCGAACCCCGCAGCACTGCCGGCCACCACCGCATCGCCGAAGACTCCAGAGGTTCCGGCCGCCCCCGCACCGCCGGGCGACACCGGGTCGCCGGGGGACGTCGATCTGCCGGCGGTCAGCTCGTCGCGGGCGCTCAGCACAGCCGTCGTCGCCGCCGCCGGCTCGCCCGCGTCGCGGAGCAGGGCGGCCCGGCACAGCGCCGCCACCGCCCCGGCCGGGGCCGTCCCGGTGACCGCGCCGGCCGCCGCCAGCTCGGCGGTCGCCTCGGCGGGCTGGTCCCGGTACACCGCCACCAGCGCCAGCGCCAGGTGTGCGTGACCGCAGTCGACCCGACCCGACCAGCCCTGGCAGCAGGGCATGGCCAGGGCCGCCCGCGCGGTCTCCTCGGCCGGCGTCAGCTCACCGGCGAGGGCGAGCAGCAGTGCCGCCCGGCTCGCGCCGACCAGCTCGGTCCGGGGGCGGTCGGCCCGCCGGGCCGCCGAAAGCGCAGCCCGGAACCACGCTCCGGCCCGTCCCAGTTCCCCCTCGGCCAGGTCGGTCAGGCCGAGCGCGGTGCCGGCCACCGCCCGGACATCGGCGTCATCCCTTCCGGTCCGGGGATCACCGCCGGTGGCGGGGGCATCACCGGTCACCGCACCATCGCCGGCTGAGAGGTCGGCACCGACCGGCGGGTCGAGCGCAGCGGCGCCGGCCGGCGGGCCAGCAGAAACGTGGGCGACGGAAGCCGAACCCGCAGGTAGCGCCGAAGCGGTGGCGAGCAGGCGGGCGGCGGCAGCGCGTACCGACGCAGGGTCGCCGGACAGCCGGGCCAGGGTGAGTTCCAGCGCCACGGCGAGCCGCCGGAACCGGTCCCGGCGCGGCACCGGCAGCGTGTAGGCGGCCTGCACCGCGTCCCGCAGCCGGGCGGTAGCCGCCGCCACGTCCCCGGCGTACGCCCGCTCGGTGCCGGCGGCCAGCGCCAGCTCCGGGTCGCGGCGCACCGCCCCGGCGGGCGGCGGCGGGGGCGGCGGCAGGTGCGGTGGCTCCCGCTCGTACGGGGCCAGCTCCGGCCAGTGGGCCAGCAGCAGTTCGGTGGCGCGGTCCCACTGCCCGGCGGTCAGGGCGTGGTGCAGCGCGTCGGCCGGCCGGTCGTGGTCGGCGTGCCAGTCGGCGGCCCGCCGGTGCAGTTCGTCGCGTTCCCGCCCGTCGAGGCCGGCGAGTTCCTCACGCAGCAGGTCGGCCAGCATGGGGTGCGGCCGGTACCAGGGTGGGTCGCTGTCGTCGCGGTGCAGGAAACCACCGTCGCGGGCCAGTCCGGCCAGGAGCTGACCGGCGTCGGGGCGTCCGGTCAACGCGTCGGCCAGGTCGGCGCGGACCGCCCCGCCGACGGCGCAACGGAGCAGCGTCTCCCGGGCCGGCACCGGCAACGGGGTGAGCACCTCGGCGCGCAGGTAGGCGGCGACGTCCGGGTGGTCGCCGCCGAACCGTCGTACCCAGCGTTGCGGGTCGGCCTGGCCCCGGGCGGCCAGCGCGGCGAAGCGCAGGCCCGCCGGCCAGCCGCCGGTGCGTTCCCGGAGCCGGGCGACCGCCGCCGCCGGCAACGGCACCCCGTGCGCCACCAGCAGGTCGGCCACCTCGTCGGTGGTGAAGGCCAGGTCGTCGGGGCCGATCTCGGTCGGCTCCCCGGCCAACCGCAGCCGGTGCAGGGCCGGCGGCAGGCCCGTCCGGCCGGCGGCGAGGAGACGCAGCCGCCCGTCGGCGTGCCGGAGCAGGAACTCCAGCCCGGTGAGGACGTCCGGATCGGTCACCCGGTGCAGGTCGTCGAGGATCAGCCGGGTGGGGCGTTCCCGGGCGGCCAGTGCGGCGGCCAGCGCCTCCAGCCCGTCGGGCCGCCACGGACCGGCCGGGGCGGGCGGAGGCTCGTCCGGTTCGGCCCGGAGCGCACCGCACAGGGCCCGGGTCAGGTACGCCCACAGTCGCTGTCCGCTGTCGCCGGCCTCGACCTGCACCCAGGCCACCGGGTGCCCAGTCGACGCCGCGGCCTGCGCCCCGGCGGTGAGCAGTGTCGTCTTGCCCCAGCCGGCGGGCGCGCGGACCACGGTGAGGATGCCGGCGGCCCCGTCGTCGAGGCGGGCCAGCAGCCGGGGCCGCAGCAGCATCGGCTCAGGCGGGGCGGGCGGGGCGAGCCGGGAGGCCAGCAGCGGCGGCTCGACGGACGCCGGGGTGGTCGCGGCGTCGCCGGGGTGGGGTGTCGGGTCGACCGCCCGTACGGGCTGCTGCGGCATTGCACCCCACCCCCACTCGGCGCGTTCCTCCCCCGGTCGGCGGCGGTTACCCGGCGCGGCCCGGTTCACCCCTTCGGGACGAGCCCGGTTCACCCGGGACGCGCCGACGATGGGCGCACCGGAGGGCCACCGGGCAGATCCCCGGCAGGAGAGGCGGGTGGTACGGATGGGACGGCTGACCCGGGGCACGGTCATCCTCGCCGCCACGGCGGCCGGGTCGGGACGTTGGCAGGTGGTGACGGTCGGCGTCCCGGCGGCGGAGCTGCTGCCCGACGGGCGGTGGCCGGAGCCGCTGCGACCGCTGGCCGGTGCCGTGGAACTGGAACTGCGGCCGGCCCCCGGCGGGCGCGGCACCGAACTGGCCGTCCGGCCGCTCGGTGGGCTCGCCGCCCTGCCCGGGATGGCCGCCCACCTGGTCGGCGACGACCCTGACGGATACCTGCGGCAGGTGTTGCGCGCGGTGCGGCAGCTCGTCGAGACCGGTGAGGTGCTGCGCGCCGACCGGCCGGCCGTCGAGCGGCCCGCCCCCGACCGGCCGGTGGTGCCCGGATGAGGGCGCTGTGCTGGGAGGGCGTCGACCGGCTCGCGGTACGCCAGGTGCCCGACCCGGAGCTGCGCAACGCCCACGACATGATCGTGCGGGTCCGGCGCAGTGCCACCTGCGGGACCGACCTGCCGTTGCTCGCCGGTCGGGTGCCGGGCCTGGCCGCCGGTGACGTGCTCGGACACGAGTTCCTGGGCGAGGTGGCCGAGGTCGGCCCGGCGGTGCGCCGGCACCGCGTCGGCGACCGGGTGGTGGTCTGCGCCGCCGTGGCCTGCGGGAACTGCTGGTACTGCCGGCAGGGGTTGTACTCCTGCTGCGACAACGGCGCGATCGGCGCGGCGGTCACCGAGGCGACCTGGGGGCAGCCCGCCGGCGGCTGCTACGGCCATCCCCGTACGGCGGGCGGGTTCGCCGGCAGCCACGCCGAGTACGTCCGGGTGCCGTACGCCGACGTGGGGGCGTTCACCGTGCCCGACCCGGTCAGCGACGACCGGGCGGTCTTCGCCTCGGACGCCGCTCCCGCCGGATGGATGGGTGCCGAACTGGGTGCGGTCCGCCCCGGTGACGTGGTGGCGGTGTGGGGGGCGGGTGCGGTGGGTCAGCTCACCGCGCAGGCGGCGACGGTGCTCGGCGCGGACCGGGTGATCGTGATCGACAGGTATCCGGAGCGGCTGCGGATGGCCGAACGGCACACCGGTGCCGAGACGCTGCACTACGAGCACACCGACGTCCCCGCCGAGCTGCGGGAACGCAGCGGGGGTCGGGGGCCCGACGTGTGCGTGGAGGCGGTCGGGGTGGCCGACGGCGGTGGCCGTCCGCTGTCGCTGGCCGACCGGTTCACCGGCCGGGGCGGCCCGGTCGAGGACCCGTTGGCGGTGCGGGAGGCGGTGCACGCCTGCCGTAAGGGCGGCACCGTCTTCGTCTCGGGCACCTTCGGCGGCTTCGTGGACGCCTTCCCGCTGGGCGCGGTGATGCACAAGGGGCTCACCCTGCGCAGCGCCCGGCAGCACGGCCAACGGTGGATTCCGATGCTGCTGGACCGGATGGCCCGCGACGAGCTGCGTACCGAGCACCTGGCGACGCACCGGTTCGACCTGGACGGGGGCCCGACCGGGTACGCGCTGTTCCGGGACCGCGCCGACGGTTGTGTGCGGGCGGTGTTCACCCCGCACGGCTGAGCCGCCGGGTGGCCCGCCCAGCCGGTGCGGGTCGGGCCCGGGTGGCACACTCGGCGGATGCGCCCCGACCGCCCGTACGACCTCGTCCTGTTCGGCGCGACCGGCTTCACCGGCGGGCTGACCGCCGAGTACCTGGCCCGGCACGCCCCGGCGGGGCTGCGCTGGGCGCTGGCCGGCCGCAACCCGGCGAAGCTGTCGGCCGTACGGGACCGGCTCGCCGCCATCGACCCGGCCCTGGCCACCCTGCCGCTGTTGACCGCCGACGTCACCGACGCCGGGTCGCTGCGTCCGGTGGTGGCGGGCACCCGGGTGCTCGCCACCACCGTCGGGCCGTACGTGCACCACGGGGAACCGCTGGTCGCCGCGTGTGCCGCCGCCGGCACCGACTATCTCGACATCACCGGCGAGCCGGAGTTCGTGGACCTGATGTACGTGCGGCACCACGCCGAGGCGGTGCGCACCGGGGCCCGGCTGGTGCACGCGTGCGGTTTCGACTCGGTTCCGCACGACCTGGGCGTCTGGTACACCGTCCGGCAGTTGGCGGCGGACGGGCCGGTCACCGTCGACGGGTTCGTCCGGGCCGGGGGAGGTTCTCCGCCGGGACGTACCATTCGGCGCTCACCGCGTTCTCGCGTACCGCGCAGACGCAGCGGGCGGCGCGGGCCCGGCGGGCGGTCGAGCCCCGACCGGACGGACGCCGGGTCCGGGCGGTGGCCGGGAAGCTGGGCCGGTCGGCGGCGGTCGGCATGTGGGCGGTGCCGCTGCCCACCATCGACCCGCAGGTGGTGCGCCGGTCCGCCGCCGCCCGCCCGGAGTACGGCCCGGACTTCCGTTACCGGCACTTCGCCGCCGTCAAGCGGCTGCCGACGGTGCTGCTGGCCGGGGTGGGGATGGCCGGACTGGTCGGGCTGGTGAAGCTGCCGCCGACCCGGCGCTGGCTGCTCGGCCGGGTCGCCTCCGGGCAGGGGCCGAGCGCGCAGCAGCGGGCCCGGTCGTGGTTCCGGTTGCGGTTCGTCGGCGAGGGCGGCGGCCGGACCGTCCGCACCGAGGTGGCCGGCGGCGATCCCGGCTACGACGAGACCGCCAAGATGCTCGCCGAGTCGGCCCTCTGCCTGGCGTACGACGAGCTGCCCGCCACGTCCGGGCAGCTCACCCCGGTGGCGGCGATGGGGGACGCGCTGCTGGACCGGCTGGTGCGGGCGGGGATCACGTTCCGGGTGCTCCCGTAGCCGGCGGTGGCCGGTGCGGGCTTGACCCTCGACCTGGTTGAGGCGACAGCATCATGGGCGTGGAGAGCGAGCTGCTGAGCATCGGCGAGCTGGCCCGGGCCAGTGGCCTGACGGTCAGCGCGCTGCGGTTCTACGACCGGTGCGGGGTGCTGACCCCGACGCTCGTCGACCCGGTGAACGGTTACCGCTGGTACACCGCCGCGCAGGTGACGCCGGCCCGGCTGGTGGCCGGCCTGCGCCGGGTCGGCATGCCGCTGGCCGGGATCACCGCCGCGTTGCGGCTGCGCGACGATCCGGTGCGGGTCGGGCGGCTGCTCGACGCGCACCTGCGCCGGTTGGAGGACGGTCTCGCCGACGCCCGCCGCGAACTCTCCCGGGTCCGTGCCCTGATCGATCCCGAGGAGTCTTGGATGACCACCCGAATCACCCTGTCCCCCGCCGCCCTGGCCGCCGCCGTCGACGCCGTCCGGTTCGCCGTCGGCACCGACCCCGACCTGCCGGTGCTCGGTGGGGTGCTGCTGGACGTGGAGTCCGACGGCGTCCGGCTGGTGGCGACCGACCGGTACCGGATGGCGCTGGCCCGGGCCGGTGGCCGGGTGGACGGCCCGCCGGTGCGGGCGCTGCTGCCGGCGGCGGCCGTCGACGAGTTCCGGGCGCTGCTGGACACCGGCGGACAGGTGCGGCTGACCGTCGCCGACGGGGAGGTCACGGTCGCCGTCGCCGGGGTCGAGGCCCGCTCGGCGGTGCTGCCGTACGAGTTCACCGACTACCGGCGGCTGCTGCACCGCCCGGCGGACGCCACGGCCCGGCGGGTTCCGGTCGACATGGCGACCCTGCGCAGCGCGCTACGGTCGGCCGCCCCCACGGTGACCCGGGAGCACGAGGGGGTGGCGCTGCCGGTGACGGTGCTGGGGGTCGACGACCGCGACGGGCTGCGCCTGGTCGACGCCGCCGAACTGGCCGGGCCGAACCCGGCCGACCTGCTGGTCGGGGTGAACGGGGACTTCCTGCTCGACGCGCTGGACGCCGCCGGTGGCCCGCAACTGGTGCTGGAACTCGACGGCCCGATCGCCCCGCTGGCCGTGCGCCGTCCCGACGACGAGGACACCTTCTCGATCCTGATGCCGATCCGGCTCTGACCTCTGGCCTCTGGCCTCTGGGGACGGTGGCCGCCTGTTCTGACCGCTCCGGTGCGCTGCCTCCCGTGCGGGCGCGCCGGGCAATGCCGCCCGCCGTGCGGTCACACATGGTGACCACTCCTGCTCCCCGCCATTAGTGTTTCGCACGCTTTGCTCTGCTGCCATGACCGCGACAACCACGGCAGGTGACCGTCGCGTCGAGAGCAGCAGAGCAAAGCGTGCGAAGGAGGTTATCCAGGGGTCGCCGCCCCCTGAGGAGTTTTCCCTGCTCACAAGCGCCAGCACGAGGGCGCCCCGCTCAGGGCAGGAAAAACGGCCCCGATACCGGTCACCGAGAGTGAGAACAGGAGTTGAACCAGCCCCATCACCTTGGGTAACGGCAGGGGTGGCAGCACTCGGCCGGGCCGGGCCCGGGGTGCGGCGGCGCGTTCGCAGGCTCAGACCGGGGCCCGGGGGCCGGCGGGCGCGACGGTAGCATCGGAGGGTCCCACCCTGACCGCCTGGACGGAGCTACGGAGCAGCATGCTCGACATGGAGTTGATCCGGAAGGATCGCGAGGCGGTGGCGACCGCGCTCGCGAAGCGACTGGATCCCGCCGAGGTCAACCGGGTCCTGGACGACATCCAGCGACTCGACCAGGAACGCCGCGCCCTGATCACGGAGATCGACGCCGAGCGGCAGCGCCGCAAGGCCGAGGCCCGGGCGTACGCGCAGGCGAAGCGGGCCGGCACCACGCCGGAGTCCGTCGCGCCGGAGGTCGAGCGTAAGCAGCTCGCCGAGCTGGAGTCCCAGCTCGACGAGGTGCAGTCCCGGCTGCGCGGCACGATGAGCGAGCTGCCCAACCTGCCCGCCGACGACGTGGTGCCCGGCGGCAAGGAGGCCAACCGGGTGGTGAAGACCTTCGGTGCGCCACCGGTCATCGAGAAGATCCGCGACCACGTGGAGCTGAGCCGGGCACTCGGCCTGGTCGACCACGAGCGGGGCGTCAAGCTCGGCGGTTCGGGCTTCTGGATGTACACCGGCCTGGGCGCCCGGCTGGAGTGGGCCCTGATCAACTGGTTCATCGACGAGCACGTGCGGGCCGGCTACGAGTTCCTGCTCCCGCCGCACCTGCTGCTCGACACCGCCGGTTTCGCCGCCGGCCAGTTCCCCAAGTTCTACGACGACGTCTACCACCTGGACCGGGAGTCCGCCCCGCGCGGGCAGTTCCTGCTGCCCACCTCGGAGACGGCGATCCTCGGCGCCTACCAGGACGAGATCCTGGAGACGTCGAAGCTGCCGCTGAAGGCGTTCGCCTACACCCCCTGCTACCGGCGGGAGGCGGCCGGTTCGCACTCCGACGAGCGCGGCACCGTACGCGGGCACCAGTTCAACAAGGTGGAGATCTTCCAGTTCACCCTGCCCGAGCAGGCCGACGCGGCGCTGGAGGAGATGCTCGCCCACGCGGAGAGCCTGGTCGAGAAGCTGGGCCTGCACTACCAGCGCAGCCTGCTGTCCGCCGGTGACGCCAGCGCCTCGATGAAGAAGACCCTCGACATCGAGGTGTGGATGCCGAGCACCGGCAAGTACAAGGAGGTGTCGTCGGTCTCCTGGGCCGGTGACTACCAGGCCCGCCGGGCCGCCATCCGGTACCGCGAGCCGGGCGGCAAGCAGACCCGCTTCGTGCACACGCTCAACGGTTCGGCGCTGGCCACCAGCCGGCTCTTCCCGGCCATCCTGGAGCAGTTCCAGCAGCCCGACGGTTCGGTGCTGGTGCCCGAGGTGCTCCGCGACCGGCTCGGCACCGACCGGCTCACCCCGCTGCGCTGAGGCGTCCGGTGAGGGGCGGGGCCTGCGGGCTCCCGCCCCTCACCGCACCCACCACCGTGGCGACGACCGGCCCGCCGCGTTCACACCCGTTCGGTGTCACCGGTCCGGGTGCGGCCGCGGTGCAGCAGCGCCGCCACCGCGAGCAGCCCGACCAGCAGCCCGGCGAGCACCGCCGGCCCGGCCGTGTCCAGCGCCGTCACCAGCATCCGTTGGATCCGGGCCGCGCCGACCACCACCGGGTCACCGAAGGCGTCGTGCCGGCCCTGGGCGAGGCGGACCTCGTACCAGCCGTACCAGGCGACGTAGCCGCCGGCGACGAGCAGCACCAGGCCGCTGAGCCGGGGCACCCACGCGCCGACGCCGCGCAGCCCACGCACCACCCGGCCGCGCAGCAGCGCCACGCCGAGCGCCGCCACCGCCACCACCAGGCCCATCCCGATCGCGTACGCGACGAACAGCGCCAGCCCGCGCAGGGTCGAGCCGGCCTGGAGGCTGGTCACCACGATCGCCAGGAACGGGGCGATGGAACAGCTCAGCGACGCCAGCGCGTACGCCATGCCGAACAGCGCCATGGACGGCAGTGAACGGGTCAGCCGGGGGGCGCGGGCCGACGGGCGCGGGGTGGGCAGCCGGCGACCGGCGAGCAGCCACAACCCGAGCGCCAGCAGGCCCAGCCCGAGGGTCACGGTCAGCCAGGGCAGCCGGGGGCGCAGCCAGTCGGCCAACGGTGCGACGGCCAGCCCGAAGGCCCCGAACACCACGACGTACCCGCAGGTCAGTCCGGCCGCAGCGGTGAGTGCCCGGCCGACCGCGCCCCGACCGTCCGCCGGACCGGCGACCAGCAGCGACAGGTACGCCGGCAGCATCGCGAAGCCGCACGGGTTGACCGCGCCGAGCATCCCGGCGGTCAGCGCGAGCAGCAGCGGGCCGGTCATCAGCCGGCCAGGGCGGCGACCCGGCGGGTGAGGTCCTCGCCGTCGAGGAAGCCCTGGTGGACGACCTTCCCCTGCCGGTCGATGATCAGGAAGGTGCTCTGTTCGACGATCTCGAAGCGCCGCCACAGCGCGCCGGCCCGGTCGTCGATCTGGGTGGTGCCGCCGAGTTCGAACTCGGTGACGAAGCTGCGCATCGCCTTCTGCTCGCCGAGGCCGGCGACCCCGACGATCGGCACGGTGTCCCGGTACTTCGGGGCTATCTCGGCGACCGTCCACGCCTGGCTGGCGCAGGTGGCGCACCACGGTGCCCAGAACCACAGCACCACCGGGCGACCGGCCAGCCCGGCGGCGGAGAACGCCGTACCGTCGAGGGTCCTGGCGGTGAAGCGCAGCGCGTCGGGCACCACGGCGGGTGCGCCGGTCGGGGTGGACGCGGCGGACGACGGCGCGGCGACCGGGACGGCGACCTCGGCGGCCGGCTGCGCCGACGTCGGCCCGACGGCGCAGGCCGAGGCGGCCAGCAGGGTGCCGGCGAGGGTGGCGGCGAGGGCGAGCCGGGCGGCCGGTCGACCCTCCGGCCCGTTGCTGGGTGACGACGACGACCGCATCCGGTGCTCCTCTCGGTGGTGCTACTCGGCCTCGACCAGCCGCAGCGCGAGTTCGGGACAGACCTTGACCGCCTTCATCGCACCTTCCTTCAGCCAGGTCGGCACAGGGGTGGACGGGAAGGCGGGGTAACCGTTGCCGTCGAGCCGGATGAAGTCCGGTACGACGTGGGCGCACAGCCCGTGCCCGTCACAGCGGGACCAGTCCAGGGTGAGCTTGCGGGGGTTGGCGTCGGGCGCGCCGGGCAGCCCCATCACGCCCTTGACCCGCTTGCCGCACCCCTCACCGGTGGTGTGCTGCCGCAGGTCGTCGGCGAACACCTCCATCGCGGAGAGGGCGAAGCGGGAGGTGCCGTCGGGGTGGCTGCACGCGCCCCGGCCCTTCACGTCACCGGCGGCGGCCCGGACCACCTCCACCGGCGCGCTGCCGGACACCGCCAGGTCGACGGCGCGGGCCAGGTCGGGCAGGCCGCGCTTGCACGGCCCGCACTGGCCGGCGGACTCCCCGGCCAGGTAGCGGACCACCTGGGCGGCCTCGCCCAGCGGGCAGGTGTCCCGGCCGAGCGGGATGATGATGCCGGCGCCGAGGGTGCCGCCGACGCTGGTGAGGCTCTTGCGGGTGATCTCGGCCCGCTGCGCCGCCTCCCAGGTGATCCAGCGGCCGTGGTAGCCGCCCATCAGGATGCCCGGCCCCTCCGGCACCTCGCACAGGTCGAGGATGTCCCGCAGCGGGGTGCCGGCGGCGCACTCCACCACGGCGGCGCGCTTGGCCTGGCCGGTGACGGTGAGCAGCACGGTGCCGGGCTCGTCGTCGGTGCCGAGCGCGGCGTACTCGTACGGGCCGAGCCGGGCGGCGATCGCCACCTGGGCGTACGTCTCGGCGTTGGACAGCAGGGTGGGCAGGTTGCGTACGCCCGAGTCGCTGGACCGTTTCTTGGTGCCCGGCGGGATGTGCGGCAGTCCGTTGATCCCGTTGACCAGTGCACCGCCCTCGCCCGAGATGAACCGGTGCGGCACGGTGACGATGCTGGTGGGCACCGGCATCCGGCGTTCGGCGAGGGCGTCGGTGAGCGAGTCCCGGCCGATCAGGTCGTCGGCGACGCAGAGCACGATCTCCTCGGCGTCCAGCGCGTACGCGGCCAGGGCGGCGCCGTCGAGGATGAGGTGCGGGGCCCGGGTGAGCAGCACCTTGTCCTTCCAGCTCGCCGGTTCCCCCTCGGTGGCGTTGACCACCACCACGGCGGGCAGGTCCTGCCGTTCGCAGGACTCCAGCACCGCCTTGAACTTGCGGTAGAACGGGAAACCCGCCCCGCCCTTGCCCTTGAGCTGGATGGCCTCGGCCAGCCGGAGCAGGTTGGCCGGTTCCATCGGGCCGATCGGCCCGTGCTCCATCTCGTGGGCCATCAGGTCGAGCCGGCCGAACTCGGCGAAGCCGGCGGTGAGCCGGGGCTCGCCGATGCAGGCGACCGGTGGGACCTTCGTGCGCATCACTTGGCCTCACCGCGCAGCCCGGCCCAGTACGCCCCGTCGACGGCGTCCGCGTTGGCCTTGCCCTTGCGCCGGCTGCGGCTGTCGCCGGTGGCCTTGCGGGCCCGCCGGGAGGCCAGGTCGACCAGGGTCGGGGTGTCGTCGACGGGGATGTCGTCGGCGACGTAGCGGGCCGGCGGACGCCAGTAGTCCGGCTCCTCCGGGACGTCCGCCTCGACGCTGTGCCGCCCGGAACCGCTGCGCGGGGCGGCGGAGATCGGCTCCGCCGAGACGGGCCGGCTGGACTCCTCCCAGCGGCGCGGGCTGTCCCACGGCTCCTCCGGCTCCTCGGTGCGCCGCCGGGGCGGGGCCGAGTAGCGGGCGGCCACGTCGTCGTCGCGCCGGGCCCGGCGACCGGTAGAGACGGGGGCGTTGTCCTCCTCGT